>CAIMLY010000384.1 GCA_903842425.1 uncultured Alphaproteobacteria bacterium
GCCCCAGGAATGGATCTCGGCGTTCACGTCCACATTGGCGCCCAGCGAGGTGATGACCACCGGCACGTTGTACTTCTTGCAGAGGGCCACATCCTCATCGAGCCGGTTGTTCGTCTTGTGGACGATCTGGTTCACGGCGAAGGGGGCGGAGGGCCGGTCGGGGTTCTTGCGGTCCCAGTCGGCCAGCTCCTCGGTGATCCGGGCCAGCCACTCGTCCAGCTGGCTGATCGGCCGGGCGTTCAGCGAGGGAAAGGAGCCGACCACGCCCGCCTTGCACTGGGCGATGACGAGGTCCGGTCCGGAAATGATGAACAGCGGCGAGGCGATGACGGGCAGGCGCAGGCGCTGGGAAAGAATGGGAGGCAGGGCCACGGGCGAATTCCTGTTCTGAGACCTGAATGTTTACAGTGTACAATAGAGCCCCGGAGCAAGAAAGCCCCGGGTCGCCGGCGACCGGCCAGGGACCATTCTAACCCTCCCGCCGCCGGGGGAAAGGGGGAGCAATTCCCTCCAATTCCTTCCCCGAGGGGGAGGTGGACCGCGAAGCGGGCCGGAGGGGGTCTCCTGAGTCTCAGTTGACCCCGTCAGCCGGCGTCTCCGAAAGCCCCCCGGGGGGAGCCATGGCGCCAGGCCAAGGCAGGTTGACCCTTCCCGCCTGCGGGCGCACCCTCCCTCCCGTCCAACCCCGGAGACCCGCGATGGAAAACCCCAGGAAAGCCGCCTTCGCCTGCGACCTTCTCCTGACCGGGGCCTTCCATGCCGCTTCCCACCTTCACCCTCGACGCCCTCAGCTACACCGCGCCTGACGGGCGACGGCTGTTCGAGGACCTGAGCCTGTCCGCAGGACCCGGTCGGCTGGCCGTGACCGGACGCAACGGGACGGGCAAGTCGAGCCTACTCTCCATCCTCGCCGGCCGGCTGCGGCCGACCTCGGGCTCGGTCTCGGTCACCGGCCGTGTGGGCCTCCTGTCCCAGGAGACGGGAGACGGCGCGGGCCTGTCGGTGGGCGACCTGATGGGGGTGAGCGAGGGGCTGGCGCAGTTGGCCCGGATCGAGGCCGGCGAGGCCCTCGGCGATGACCTCGACCTCGCCGACTGGACCCTTCCGGCGCGGGTGGCGCTCGCCCTCGACGGCATGGGCCTTGCGGGCCTGCCGCCGGCGCACCCTGCCGCCAGCCTGTCCGGCGGCGAGCGAACCCGGGCGCGGCTGGCCGGACTGATGGCCCTGGAGACCGACATCCTCCTGCTGGACGAGCCCACCAACCACCTCGACGCCGCCGGCCGGGCCCACGTCTCGGCAGCCCTAGCGGCGCACCGGGGCTGCGTGGTCATGGTCAGCCATGACCGGTCCCTGCTGCGTCTCGCCGACCGGTTCCTGGAACTCTCGGGACTGTCACCCCGCCTCTTCAGCGGGGACTACGACGCCTTCCGTACCCTAAGGGCCGCCGAGGCGGAGGCGGCAGTCGGGGACCTTGAGGCCGCGCGGCGCGACCTGCGCCAGGCGGAGCGCCAGGCCCGGCAGGAGGTGGAGAAGGCGGCGCGGCGGGCCCGTCCGGGCAAGGAGGCCCGTCGGCGGGGCGAGCCGAAGATCATGATGAACGCTGTCCGCAACTGGGCCGAGAACAGCGCCTCGCGCCGCAGCCGGACCGGCGAGGGCCTCGTGGAGCGGGCCGAAGCCGCCGCCGCCGTGGCCGACGCGCGTGTCGAACGGCTGAACCTCCTGGCCCTCGACCTGCCGCCGTCGGGCCTGCCCTCAGGCCGCCGGGTACTGGAGATGCAGGGGGTGGGTTTCGCCTGGCCCGGCGCTCCCGACGTGCTGTCCGGCGTCGACCTGGTCGTCACGGGGCCGGAACGGATCGGCCTGACCGGCCCCAACGGAGCGGGCAAGTCCACCCTCCTGCGCCTGGCCTCCGGGGAACTGGCACCCACGGCTGGACAGGTTCGCCTGTCCGTCGCCGCGGCGCGCCTGGACCAGGACGCCAGCCTGCCGGCCGGATCCGCCTCTCTGGTCGAGGCCTTCCGCAGGATGAACCCACTGGCCAGCGAGA
>CAIMLY010000385.1 GCA_903842425.1 uncultured Alphaproteobacteria bacterium
ACCTGACGGACATCACCCTCTTCTGCCAGGACTGGGGCGGCACCATCGGCATCTACCTGGCGGCCCAGCACCCCGAACGTTTCGCCCGGGTGATCGCCTCCAACACCGGCCTGCCCCTGGGCGAGGGCGAAAGCGACTTCATGAAGATGTGGGTCGGCATGATGCGCGCGGCGACCGACTTTCCCTGGCAGATGCTCGAGGGGGGCATGCAGCGCAAGCTGACCGAAGGCGAACTGGCGGCCTACCGGGCGCCCTTCCCATCGTCGGACTACGAGGCCGGGATCATCCAGTTTCCGCTTCTGATCGCCGTGCAGGTCGACAATCCGGGCGCCCCCCTGAACCGCGAGGCCTGGGCGAAGCTTGCGAAGTTCGATCGCCCCTTCCTGACCCTGTTCGGCGACCTCGATCCGGTCGCCCAGGGATGGGACAAGCGGGCGCAGGCGCACATTCCCGGCGCCGCCGGCCAGGCGCACCACAGCATCCCCACGGCGAACCACTTCATCCAGGAAGACGCGCCGGACGAACTGCTCGCCCACATCCTTCCCTTCCTTGATGTGACCTGAGCAGGTGACAGCGATGGCTCTACTGCCCCCCAGCACCAACTCCGATTACCGCGGGGCCCCCATCTCCGCGTGGTTCCTGGCCCTGTCCTCCGTGACGACCATCGTGCCGGGGCTGATCCACTACTTCCTTCCCGACGGTGGCGCCGGCGTCATTGGCGGCGTTGACCTTTCGACCCGCGCAGAGGCCATCATCGCGATCTTCGCCTGGTACGGAGCCATGCAGATCCCGTTCGGGATCCTCATCCTGATCATCGCCCTGCGATACCGCACGCTTGTGCCGTTGGTGTTGCTGCTGACGATCCTCATGCAGGCGCTCGGCGCGTACTCGGGTTGGTTCGGGAAGGGCTCCCACAGCGGCCACCATCCGCCGGAACACTACGGGAGCGCGGCCTTCGTCGTGCTGGGGACCCTCTTCTTCATGCTGTCACTGCGCGATCGTCGCGCCCAACAGGAACTCACAAAATGATCACCCAGGTCCAGGTGCGTCGCTCGGCCTTCTCTGAAACGCGAACGATTTCCATGGAGACGCCGGAGCTGGCGGAGGGCGAGATCCTCCTGGCCATCGACAAGTTCGCGATGACGGCGAACAACGTCAGCTACGCCCTGTCCGGCGACATGATCGGCTACTGGCGGTTCTTCCCCGCCGAGGAACCCTGGGGGATCGTCCCCGTCTGGGGATTCGCCGACGTCGTCGCCTCCCGGACCCCGGGCGTGGAGGTGGGGGAGCGCGTCTGGGGCTTCCTGCCCATGGCCAGCCACCTGGTGATGCGGCCGACCGCCGTGACCGACCGGTCCTTTACCGACGGCGTCGCCCATCGCGCGGAACTTCCGGCGATCTACAACGCCTATCAACGCACCACTGGTGATCCGCCCGCGCTGACGGCCATGGAAGACGAGCGCTGCCTGCTCTTCCCTCTCTTTTCGACGTCCTACGTCCTCTACGACTACCTGGTGGACAACGCCTTCTTCGGCGCCCGGCAGGTGCTGGTCGGCAGCGCCTCGTCCAAGACCGGCCTGGGCCTGACAAACCTGCTCTCACGTCACGGCGAGGGACGTCCCCGGGTCGTGGGCCTGACGTCGCCGGGGAATGTCGGCTTCGTGAACGGCCTGGGGACCTGCGATGAGGTCGTCATCTACGACGCCATCGCCGCCCTGGACCCCACGGTCCCCACCGCCTTTGTCGACATGTCGGGCTCGGGGGAGGTCGTCACCGCCATTCACGCGCGGTTTGGCGCCCAGCTCAAGCTGAGCTGCGCCGTCGGCGCCACCCACTGGGGCGCTGGCCGCTACCAGGCCGCGCCTACGGCCACCCCGCACGCCTTCTTCTTCGCGCCGGCCCAGTTCGCCAAGCGCGACGTCGACTGGGGTCCGGGCGAGATCATGCGCCGCGCCCAGGCGGAGTCCGCGCGCATGTCTGCGGAGCTGAAGGGCAAGCTGGGCATCCGTCATGAACGCGGACCGGAGGCGGTCATCGCCGCCTGGTCCGGCCTCGTCGGAAACAGGATTGCGCCGAACGAAGCGATCATGGGTTCCGTGGCTTAACGCGCCGCCGGCGCCCTACTTCCTGAGGTGGCCTTCAAACCAGGCGACCATCGCGTCCATGGCCTCGGTGGCGTAGGCGTCGGTCTTCGCCGGGTCGCCCTTGACGTAGAAGTCGTGGTCGGCGCCGGCGAACATCGTCAGCCG
>CAIMLY010000386.1 GCA_903842425.1 uncultured Alphaproteobacteria bacterium
GCGAAGGTCCCGATGCTCTCGCCGCTGGCCAGCCGGGGCAGCCAGGCCTTCTTCTGGGCCTCGGATCCCGCCTGCAGCAGGAACTCGGCGGCGAGGTAGATGGACGAGGCGACCGGCACGGGCGCCAGGGCCCGGCCCAGCTCCTCGGCGGCGAGGCACAGCTCCAGGTGCGACAGGCCGACGCCGCCATAGGCCTCGGGGATGGCGACGCCCAGCACGCCCATCTCGCCCAGGCCCCGGTACAGCTCGCGGCTGAAGGGCTCGCCGCCCTCTAGCCCGCTCCGGACCACCGCCGGGGTGCACTTCTCGGACAGGAACCGGCGGATCTGGTCCTGCAGCTGCTTCTGGTCGTCAGAGAAATCGAGGTTCATGCGTCGTCCGTCCCATGCGCTCCCCGCTTGCGGGGGAATTGCGAACCATTTCGAGAGGCTGACCCTACGCCAGTCAAGGGGCGCGTGCAGGCCCGGCCTTGACGCGGGCGGGCTACGGCCGGAGACGTGAAGCCTCTGCGGGTAAGGAACGGGACATGCTCTACCTGGTGCTGAAGGCCGGACTCTCCGGCGTGATCGTCGCCCTGGTCTCCGAGGTTTCCCGCCGTAATCCCGGGCTCGGGGGCCTTGTCGCCTCCCTGCCCCTGGTATCCGTTCTCGGCATGATCTGGATCTGGTCGGAGAGCCGCGACCCGGTGAAACTGGCCGACCACGCCGCGGGGACCCTGGTCTTCGTGCTGCCCTCCCTTCCCATGTTCGCCCTGATCCCCTGGCTCCTGCGGCGGGGGACGGGATTCTGGCCGGCCCTGGCGGCGGGATGCCTCCTGACCATCGGGCTCTACGTGCTTACCCTCTGGGCCGCCCCGCGGCTGGGCCTTCGGCTCTGACGGGGCGAGGGGTCGACTCCACCACCGGATAGTGGGGCCGGCCCCAGTCGCGGTCGGGCCGGGCCATCTGGATCTCGATGAAGGCGGGCAGGAGCCGGCCGAGCAGGGCGGCGCCGTCCCGCACCTGGGCGCGGTTGACCGAGCTGTTCCAGGTCGCCCCGCCATGCACCAGCTGGTTGCGCAGGACGTAAAGCCGCTCGAAGACCAGCCCCAGAACCTTGCCGCTGTCCTTCGCCCCCAGGCTGGCGAAGATCTCCTTGCGCTGGGCCTCCAGCCGGTCGCGCCAGTCTGCGTACCCGGGCTCGCCGTTGTGGTGCCGCCAGAAGTCCGGGAAGACATGCGGGTTCACCAGCAGGGTGCGGACCTCGTTCGAGAAGCGTGACCACAGGACGGCGTGGATCGCGCCGTCTGCGTCCAGTTCGGCCAGGGTTCGGAAGAAGCTGCGGAACTGGCCCTGTTCGCTCAGATAATCGTCGCCGATATCGCTGGCGTAGGCCGAGTTGAAGCCGATCCAGAGCAGGATGAACCGGGTGTCGGCGTCCTCGGTCTCCCGCTCGGCCCGGTCCAGCCAGCTCAGGGCCCGGTGTACCCGCAGGCCCAGGGTCTCGGGGAATCCCTCCCGCAGCGCCCGCTGCCGGGCCTTCAGCTCCGCGAAGCGCGCGCCGTCGATCCGGGGGGATTGCGCCCCGGGCTTCGCGGGTCCTGTCGCCTTCCTGGCCATGCCGCCTCCGTTCGCCTCAGCCCGCCGCCATGGCGAGCAGGCGGTCCACCACCCTGGAGAGCCGCTCGTCGATGACGTTGAGGTAGGCCTTCCAGTCGTCCATGTGGCGCAGGTCCTCGGCGCCGTCCGACACCCCCCGAAGGCCCGCCAGGGGCACGCCATGTGTCATGCAGGCCCGGGCGACCGCAAAGGTCTCCATGTCCACCATGTCGGCGTCTATGGCGTCGTAGGCCGCTCCCGAGATCACCGCTCCGCCCGTGGACAGGCGGACCGCCGGCACATCGGGCAGCAGCACCTGAAGGGGAATCTCCCGGGGCAGGTCGAGATAGGGCGTCAGGCCTGCGGGGATCCCCAGGGGTGAGGCGTCGATGTCCCGGTAGCTGACGCTGGCCACCTGGTAGACTCCGGTCTGCTCCAGGGTGCGCGAGCCGGCCGAGCCGAGGCAGACGGCCAGGTCCGGCGTCTCGCCCCGGGCCTCCAGCCGCGCCAGGGCGGCGCCGGCGGCCAGCCCCGCTTCCACAGGCCCCACTCCCGTCATCAGGGGCGTGAAGCGGGCGCGCAGGGCCGGGCCGTACTCCGGCGGCGCGGCCATGATGAAGAGGATGCGGCGGTCCCCCGCCCGAACGAGTTCCATGGCGCCACCCTGCACCGGATCACCGTCGGCGTCAGCGTCCCCCAGCGCCCGGACGACCGGATTCGACGCCATAGATGTCGCACAGGGTCTCCAGCACCCGCTCCGCCGCCGGATCGGCCAGGCGATAGTGGATGGTCTGGGCGTCCCGCCGGGTGGCCACCAGGTTCTCGGCCCGCATCCGGGACAGGTGCTGGCTGGTCGCGGAGGCGGTCAGGCCGACGTGGGAGGCCAGCTCGCCCACCGGCGCTTCGCCGTCGGCCAGCCGGCACAGCAGCTGCAGCCTCTGCTCGTTGGCCATCAGCTTCAGGAGGCGCGCCGCCGCTCCCGCCCGCGCCTGGAGCTCGGACGTTCCCGAGATCAGGACAGGGGCGTTCACGACGGCGTCTCCCCCTGCAGGACCCGGCCGTCGTCACGCAGGACGATGTAGATCGCCGGGATCACCAGCACGGTCAGCAGGGTCGAGGAGGCAAGCCCGAAGAGCAGCGAGATGGCCAGGCCCTGGAAGATCGGGTCGAACAGGATCACCGCCGCCCCGATCATCGCGGCGGCCGCCGTCAGCACGATGGGCCGGAAGCGGATGGCGCCGGCCTCCAGCAACACCTCGCGCAGGGACCGGCCCTCGCGGGGGGTGTGCCGGATGAAGTCCACCAGCAGGATCGAGTTGCGCACGATGATCCCGGCGAGAGCGATGAAGCCGATCATGGAGGTGGCCGTGAACGGCGCCTGGAACAGGATGTGGCCGATGACGATTCCCACCAGGGTCAGGGGAATGGGGGTCAGGATCACCAGCGGCAGCTTGAAGCTTTTGAACTGGGCGACCACGAGGACGTAGATGCCCAGTATGGCCACGCCGAAGGCGGCGCCCATGTCCCGGAAGGTCACCCAGGTGATCTCCCACTCGCCGTCCCACAGTACGGTCGGCCGCGTCTCGTCGGCAGGCTGGCCATTGAGCCGGATGTCGGGCGGGGGCAGGTCGCCCCAGTCCGCGGACTTCAGGGCCTTGTCCACCGCCATCAGGCCGTAGATGGGCGCCTCGTAGGCCCCGGCCAGCTCGGCCATGACCATGTCGACGTCCCGTCCGTCCCGCCGGAAGATGGCGGTTGATCCCGGGGCCTCCTCGGCCCGGGTGACCTCGCCAAGTTCCACCAGCCGACCGCCGGGGCCACGGGCCACGGGCAGGGAGGCCAGCGATCCGCCCCAGGTCCGCGCCGACTGCGGCAGGCGCACGGCGATCTCCAGGGGATCGCGCCCCTGGCCCCGGTGGGCGTAGCCGACCACCTGCCCGCCCAGGGCGGCGCCAAGGCTGTCGTGGAGCTCGCCCTCCTGTACGCCCAGGGCCTCCATCCGGTCCCGGTCTGCAGTCAGCGAGAGACGTGGCCGGGGCTGGCCCCAGCTGTCGTCGATGTCGACGATGTAGGGCACGCTGGCGAAGGCCGCCTTGACCCGCTCGGCGGTCGCCCGGCGCTGGGCCGGGTCGGCGCCGTAGACCTCGGCCAGGAGGGTGGCCATGACTGGCGGCCCGGGCGGCGCCTCGACCACCTTGAGGCTGGCGCCGGCCGGCAGGTCCATCTCCGCCATGCGCCGGCGCAGGTCCAGCGCCACGGCGTGGCTGTTGCGCGCGCGGTCGCCCTTGGGCTTCAGGGTCACGGACAGGTCGCCCTGCTCGGGCCGGTTGCGCAGGTAGTAGTGCCGAACGAGGCCGTTGAAGTTGAACGGCGAGGCGGTCCCGGCGTAGCCGTCGATCGCCGTCACCTCGGGCAGGGTCCTTGCGATGACCGCGGCGTCGGCCAGGGTCCGCCCCGTCGCCTCGAGCGAGGTTCCCTCGGGCATGTCGAGCACCACCTGGAGCTCCGACTTGTTGTCGAAGGGCAGCAGCTTCACCGTCACGGTCTTGGTGGCGAACATGGCGCACGCCAGCAAGGTCGCCAGCCCCACACCGATCAGGAAGCGCCAGGCGCTGGCGCGGGTGGCGATGACCTTTCCGGCCATGCGCCTGTAGAGGGCGCCCAGGCGGCCCTCAGCCTCGTGGCCATGGTCCCCCGGTCCGTCCGCCAGGACCTTCCGGGCGAAACGCACCATCAGCCAGGGGGCGATGACCACCGCCACGAAGAAGGAGAAGACCATGGCCGCCGACGCGTTCACCGGGATCGGCGCCATGTAGGGGCCCATCAGGCCTGAGACGAACAGCATGGGCAGCAGGGCCGAGACCACCGTCAGGGTGGCCACGACGGTGGGGTTGCCCACCTCGGCCACCGCCTCGACGGCGGCGTCGACCCGGCTGCGGCCGTCGTTCATCGCCCAGTGGCGGGCGATGTTCTCGATCATGACGATGGCGTCGTCGACCAGGATGCCGATGGAAAAGATCAGGGCGAACAGGCTGACCCGATTGATGGTGTAGCCCATCAGGTTGGAGGCAAAGAGAGTCAGCAGGATGGTGGTGGGAATGACCACCGCCGTGACCCCGGCCTCGCGCCAGCCGATGACCAGGCCGATCAGCACCACGATCGAGACGGTGGCCAGGCCGAGGTGGAACAGGAGCTCGTTGGCCTTCTCGTTGGCGGTCTCGCCGTAGTCCCGGGGGACGGCGACATCGAGGCTGGCGGGCAGCAAGCTTCCCTTCAGGCTCTCCACCCGCTGGTGGATGGCGTGGGAGACCACGACGGCGTTCGCGCCCTTGCGCTTGGCGACGGCCAGGCTGACGGCGGGCGCTTCGCGCCAGGCCCCGTCCACCGAGGTCATCCGCCAGGCGCGGGCCTGGTCCTCGCGCGGGGCCTGGACCACGTTGGCCACGTCCCGCACCAGCACCGGCGCCCCGGAGGCCGAGGTCACCGAGACCATGCCCGCCTCGGCCGCGCCGCCGAGGGTCCGGCCCGCCACCACGTCCACCGCCCGACCCTCCTGGCGAAGGCCGCCCGCCGGATAGCTCCGGTTGGCCTGCCGAAGGGCCTCGGTCAGGGCGCCGAGGGTCACGCCCCGGGCGGCCATGCGGGCCGGATCCGGCTCGATCCGGATCTCCTCTGGCCGGCCCCCGACGAGGAAGGTCAGGCCGACATCCTCGACCTTGGCGATCTCGGTCCGCAGCTTGCCGGCGATCTCATGCAGGGCCTGGTCGGTCCAGCGCGCCTCGTCCCCCGGCCGGGGCGAGAGGGTCAGGACGACGGTCGGGACGTCATTGATGCCCCGAGTCTGGATCAGGGGCTCGGGAATGCCCGCAGGGATCCGGTCGTAGTTGGCCCGGACCTTCTCGTGGATGCGCACGGCGGCGGCGTCCGGGTCCACGCCCACCCGGAAACGGGCGGTCACCAGGACCTGGTCGTCATTGGCGAAGGTGTAGACGTGCTCCACGTCGGCCACGCTCTTGACGATGGTCTCGAGGGGCTTGCCCACCAGCTCGACGGCGTCCGTGGCCTTCAGGCCCGGGGCGCCGACCATGATGTCGACCATGGGCACGCTGATCTGGGGCTCCTCTTCCCTCGGGATGGAGACCAGGGCCAGCAGTCCGACGGCGATGGCCGCCAGCAGGAACAGGGGCGTCAGGGGTGAGGAGATGGTCGCCCGGGTCAGGGCGCCGGAGAGGCCGAGCTTCATCGGGCGGCTCCCGGTCGGATGACCACGTCCCCGGCCCGGAGGCCCGACAGGACCTCGACTTCGGCCGCGGAGGGCCCTGGCGCCGTCTGTACGGGGATTTCGCCCGCCGACCCGTCGGCGCGCAGGAGGGCGACAGAGTCCACGCCGTAGCGGGTCGTGACATGGGTCCGGGGCAGGACCAGGGCCTGGCGCTCGCCGAGGGCCACGAAGGCGCGCACCCGGCGGCCGACCTGGTCCACCGGCAGGTTGGCGGCGCTGACGTCGGCCGTGGTCTGCCCGCCGCCCACGGCGGGGTAGACCTGGGTGATGAGGCCCTCGTTCGTCCGGCCGTCCAGGTCCTCCGGAGCCAGGCGGACCCGGTCCCCGACCTTGAGGGCCCGGGCCTGGGCCTCGGGAAGGGTGATGCGGATGACTGGCGGGCCGGCGGTGATCCGGGCCAGGCTCTGGCCGGCGGCGACCACCGAGCCTACGGGGGTCTGCGCCAGCAGGACGCGGCCATCGGCGGGGGCCAGGACCATCCCCTGGGCGCCCAGCTCGGCGCTGGCGGCGCGCTGGGCCCGGGCCGCGGTCAGCTGGGCCCGAGCTGCGCGCGCCTGGGCTTCGGCCTGGTCCAGGCGCGCCTGGGCGTAGACGCCCTGGTCAAACAGGGTCCGGATGCGCCCCAGGTCCGCCTCGGCCCGCGCCGCCTCGGCGGCGGCGGCGGCGGCCTGGGCGTCGTAGGCGCCGGTCAGGAGGCCAATCCGGTCATCCTGGACCCGGGCGATCGGTTGTCCGCGGCGCACGATGTCGCCCTCGCGGACGGACAGGCTGACCAGAAGGCCGCCGATCCTCGCCCGCGCCTCGGCCATGTCCCGGGTGGTCAGCTCGGCGGACACCGGCTTCAGGTCCTGGACGGTCCGGAGCTGAAGGACCAGGCGTCCCTCCGCCGCCGCCCGGGCGGTGGGCGCCACCGGCGGCTGGCCGCCGCTGCAGGCCGCCAGCGCCAGGGCGACCGCCAGGCCCATCGCCGTCCTCAATGCGCGCGTCCTGCGCATCTCCGGAAGTTCAGCTGGGGGCCGCTCCTGGGCCTTGGGTCCGAACATCGCTGTCTCCATAAATGAGAAATTGCGCATATTCGAAAAAATAGATATTCACAAGCCTCAACCCGTGTCCCGTAGAGAAATTGAAGGAACCTCCCATGACCCTCGACAAGGCCGTCCTCGCCTTCGCCGGCGCCGTAGTGCTGCTCAGCGTCCTGCTGTCGCGCTTCGTCCATCCCCTCTGGATCCTGCTGGCCGTTTTCGCCGGCCTGAACATGATCCAGGCGGCCTTCACGGGCTTCTGCCCGGCGGCGATGGCCTTCCGGAAGCTGGGCGTGAAGTCGGGCGTGGCCTTCCGCTGACGCTGTCAGGCCCGCCGGCACCGCTCGGAGCAGTACTTCACCTCGTCCCAGACCTTCGCCCACTTCTTCCGCCAGGCGAAGGGACGTCCGCAGACCGGGCAGGTCTTTGTCGGCAGGTCCGACTTGCGGCGCGCCTTCAAAGGCCCAGTTCCGCCAGGCAGGCGACGGCGTCGGCGCGCAGTTCCCGGCGGCGGTCCTCGCCCATCCGCTCGAGGGTGCGCACCGACTGCGCCATGCGCGGGTTTGAGGCGAACCGGTCCGCGTGCCGGTCGATGAAGTCCCAGTAGAGCCGGTTGAAGGGGCAGGCGCCCGGTCCGCTCCGCACCTTCACGTCGTAGGCGCAGCCGCCGCAATAGTCGGACATCCTGTGGATGTAGGAGCCGCTGGCCGCGTAGGGCTTGGAGCCCAGCAGGCCGCCGTCGGCGTACTGGCTCATGCCAATGGTGTTGGGCGCCTCCACCCACTCGAAGGCGTCGGCATAGGCGCCCAGGTACCATTCATGGAGGACGTGGGGGTCCACCCCGGCCAGAAGGGCGAAATTCCCCGTCACCATCAGGCGCTGGATATGGTGGGCGTAGGCCAGGTCCAGGGTCTGGCCGATGGCGGCCTTCAGGCAGGCCATGTCGGTCTGTCCCGTCCAGTAGAACTCCGGGAGGGGCCGCCGGGCCTCCAGGGCGTTGCGCAGGACGTAGGTGGGCCCCTCCCGCCAGTAGACGCCCCGAACGTACTCCCGCCAGCCGATCACCTGCCGGATGAAGCCCTCGGCGGCGTTGAGGGGAACCTTGCCCTCCCGCCAGGCCGCCTCCACCGCCCGGCAGACCTCAAGGGGCTCCAGGAGGCCGATGTTGAGGTAGGGCGACAGGACCGCGTGGTGCAGGTAGGGCGAGGCCTGCAGCATCCCGTCCTGGTCGTCGCCAAAGCCGGGCAGGGCGGTCTCCACGAAGTGCGCCAGGCTCGCCAGGGCCTGCTCCCGGGTCACGGCGAAGCGGAAGTCCTCCAGCCCGCCGAAGCCGTCCGGAAAGCGCTGCGCCACAAGATCCAGCACCCCGCGGGTCACGGCGTCGGGGTCGTGCCGCAGGGGCTCGGGCAGGAAGAGGCCGCCGGCGGGCGGGGCCCGGTTCTCGGCGTCGAAGTTCCA
>CAIMLY010000387.1 GCA_903842425.1 uncultured Alphaproteobacteria bacterium
GACGGCGGGGTGAGGAACAGGTTGCCGATCAGGGCGCGGGCCCGGTCGACATGGGTCGCGGGCGCAGCGAGCCAGCCCAGGCGCCAGGCGACCATGCTGAAATACTTCGAGAAACTGTTCACGACGAAGGCCTGTTCGGTGAACTCCAGCACGGACCGGGCGCGCTCGACGTAGGAGAGCCCATGGTAGATCTCGTCCGAGACCAGGCCCAGTCCACGGTCCTCGCAGACCCGGACGATGGCCTCGAGCTCGCGGGGCGGCAGGATGGATCCCGTGGGATTGGCCGGACTGGCGATGATCGCCCCGGCAAGGGGACCGTCTATCCGCGACAGGGCTTCGGCCGTGAGCTGGTAACCCTCGGCGGGGCCACAGGGGACTTCTACGGGCGTCAGGTTCAGGGCGCGAAGGGTGTTGCGATAGGCCACGTAGCCCGGGCGCGCCAGGGCGATGCGGTCACCGGCGGCAAACCGCGAGGACAGGGCCAGGACGAGGGCCGGTGAAGCGCCGCAGGTCAGGAGGATCCGCCCGGCCGGCAGGTCAACGCCGTAGGTCTCCTGGTAATGCCGACCGAGGCGGACCTTGAGGTCCTGGCTCTCCCAATAGCTCCCGGGATCGGAGTCGAGGGCCCGGTGCGCCGCGGCGATGGCGCCTGAGGGCGCGCCCGTCGAGGGCTGGCCGAACTCCATGTGGATGATGCTGGCGCCCTCGGCTTCAAGCCGCCGGGCAAGGACGCTGAGGCCGATGGCGTAAAAGGGGTCGATCGTCGGGAGCGCCGAAGGCTCAGTCGTCACGATGAACCCGCTCGCGCCGCTCGTGGCGCTCCTGGGCCTCAAGGCTCAGGGTGGCGATTGGCCGTGCATCCAGACGGGCCAGGCCGATCGGCTCCCCCGTCTCCTCACAATAGCCATAGGATCCATCGTCGATGCGCCGCAGGGCGTCCTCGATCTTGGAGATGAGCTTGCGCTGGCGGTCGCGGGTCCGCAGCTCCAGCGCCCGGTCCGTCTCTGAGGTCGCGCGGTCCGCGATGTCGGGATGGTTCTCGGTCTCGGCCTGGAGGTGGGCGACCGTCTCACGGGACTCCCGGAGGATCTCATCCTTCCAGGCCAGGAGCTTGCGCCGGAAATACTCCAGCTGGCGCTCATTCATGAAGTCCTCGCCCTCGGTGGGACGATAACCCGGCACACCGGCCAAGACTTCGGCCTTGGACATTGACACCTCACCCCCCGGGGCGCGCAGCCCTGAATGCGCGGGCTTATAGCAAACCCGATTGCCTGCGCAACGTCCAACAAACGGCGGTTCAGGAAGCGAGCCCGCGCATTTCCAGCTTGGCCAGTTCCACGGCCGCCCGGGTCTCGATCTCGTCGAGGACGGACTCCAGGGCAGGGTCGCCGGTCGCAGCCCTCTGTTCGGCGATGGCCGAGGCCAGGCCGCGGATCTGGTCCGGGCGAAGGATCCCATCGATGAGGGCGACCTTGAGGTCGTCGAGGACGTCGAGCAGACGTCCCGCCCG
The DNA here is from genome assembly GCA_903842425.1 of uncultured Alphaproteobacteria bacterium. Classification (GTDB taxonomy): domain Bacteria; phylum Pseudomonadota; class Alphaproteobacteria; order Caulobacterales; family Caulobacteraceae; genus Phenylobacterium. The sequence continues at coordinate 1,511 of CAIMLY010000387.1, forward strand.
GCGCACCGACCGACGCCGACCTTCTAGCGGCCCGCCGACGTCCTGGAGGGCCAGGAGGGCCTCCACGCCCATGACGCCGCCGACCCCCGACGCGGGTGCGGCCGGAGCCGGACGCCCCGCCTCCCCTGCCGCCGGGAGAGAGAAACCGCCGCCGGCGGAGCCCGCTCGACGGGGTGACGACGCGCCGGAGGAAACACCGTTTGGGCCCGTAACCTTCATGTCCGCATCCTAGCACCTACCCGGCTTGAGGTATGGTTAATGCCGGGCAATTTCTGCACCCGGCGCCGACTGCGGTCCACGCCGATACAAGGCCATCCTGACTCTTAAGGGTTTTTTCCGCGCGAAGGGTGGCACGCGGTTCGCAAGAGGCCTGTCGGGTTCCATTGCCCCCAAAGGCGCTCTCATGTTCCGACGCAGTCGTTTCTTCAGTCTCGCCCTTGCAGGCGCCCTCCTCCTGGCGACAGGCGGCGGCGAGGCTCACGCCCGGTCCCGGATCAAGGACATCGTCGAGTTCGAGGGCGTGCGGGACAACATGCTGGTGGGCTACGGGCTCGTCGTCGGCCTGAATGGCACCGGGGACTCCCTGCGGAACGCGCCCTTCACCCGTCAGAGCCTGGAAGCCATGCTCGAGCGGCTGGGGGTGAACATCCGCGAGACCAACCTCAACACCAAGAATGTCGCAGCCGTCATGGTGACCGCGCGGCTGCCGCCCTTCACCACCGCCGGCGCGCCGATCGACGCCACGGTCTCGGCCATGGGCGACGCCAAGAGCCTGCTCGGCGGCACGCTCCTGGTCACCCCCCTGATGGGCGCCAACGGGGAAGCCTACGCCGTCGCCCAGGGCACGGTGCAGACCGGGTCGGTCTCGGCCGGCGGGGCCTCGGGCAGCTCCATCACCAAGGGGGTCCCCACCGCAGGACGAATCGCCGGCGGCGCGATCGTGGAGCGGGAGCTGGGTTTCCAGCTGGCCTCCATGCCCCAGATGCGCATGACCCTGCGCAACCCCGACTTCACCACAGCCCGCCGCGTCGCCGAGGCGGTCAACAGCGTCTATCCCGGGGCGGCCTTCGTGGAGAACCCGACCATCATCACCATGCAGCCGCCCGTGGGCGTGAACATGGTCGCCATGATCTCCCGCATCGAGAACCTGCCGGTGGATACCGACGAGCCCGCCAAGGTGGTGATCGACGAAGTCGCCGGCGTCATCGTCATGGGCGACAGCGTCCGCATCTCCACCGTCGCCATCGCGCAGGGCAACCTCACCATCCGCGTCCAGGAAACCCCCGCAGTCAGCCAGCCCAACGCCTTCTCGCAGGGCCAGACCACGGTCACGCCCCAGTCGACTGTGGACGTCGAGGAGGAGAAGGGCCGGCAGCTTGTCACCCTCCGGAGCGGCGCCTCCCTGTCCAGCCTGGTGGCCGGGCTGAACACCCTCGGGGTCACCCCGCGGGACATGATCTCCATCCTGCAGGCCATCAAGGCGGCGGGCGCCCTCCAGGCCGACATCGAGGTGATGTGATGACCTTTCCCACGAGCACTGCGGCGGCTGTCCCGGGCCTTGCGGCGTCCACCCTCGCCACGCCCACGGAGGCGGTGCAGAGGCGGCGCATCGCCCAGACGGCGCAGGACTTCGAGACATCCTTCCTGTCCGTCATGATCGGCCAGATGTTCACGGACCTGGACACCGACGGACCCTTCTCCGGCGGCGCCGGCGAGACGGCCTTCCGGTCCTTCCTGAGCGACGCCATGGCGCGCCAGATCACCCGGTCGGGCGGGGTCGGCCTGTCCGGGGCGGTCCAGGCCGAGATGCTCAAGCTTCAGGGGCTCAGCTAGGAGAATGACCATGGCCTTGTCCGCAGACACCGCCGGTGAGCGCGTCGACCAGATGATCGCCCTGACCGAGCGCCTGACCGAGCTCATCGCAGCCGAGGCCCAGGCCTTCGAGGCCCACCGGCCCCAGGATGCTGCGGCCCTCGTTGAAGAGACCTCGCGCCTGGCCAACATCTACCGGCACGAGTCGGCGCGGATCCGTTCCAATCCCGACCTCATCGCCCCGGCCGCCCTCGAGGACCGGACCCGTCTCATGAGGGCCACGGAAGCCTTTGACGCCGTGCTCGCCCGCCAGGGCCGCGCCCTGGAAGCGGCCCGCACGGTGACGGAGGGGCTGGTCCAGGCCATCGCCAACGAGGTGGCCAGCCAGCGGTCCAAGGGTGTGGGCTACGGCCCCGGCGCCCAGGCCCACACCCTCAGCCTGGCCACCTCGATCACCCTCAACCAGAGGGCCTGATCCCGCCCGGACCGTCCGGGCGGCCGAGAGGACTTGCGCCGCTCGCGCCCCTGCGGGCAGGGTGGGACTTCCTTCGGAGTCCTTGCCGTGCGCGCCAGACCTGCCATTCCCGTCGCCCTTCCCCTGACAGCCGCCCTCCTGCTCCTAGCCCTCCCGGCCACCGCTGCGCCGGACGCCGCCCGCCGGGCCCATGAGGCCGCGGTGGTGCTCGACACCCATTTCGACACCCCGGCCAATCTCGGGCGGCCGGGATGGAGCATCCTGGATCGCCACGACACCGTCCTGGACGACAGCCAGGTGGACCTGCCGAGGATGATCGAGGGCGGCGTCGACGGGGGGTTCTTCGTCATCTTCACGCCGCAGGGACCGCGGGGCGCCGAGGGCAATGCGGCGGCGCGGGACCATGCGGTCTTCAGGGCCTCGGAGATCCGCGAGATGGTGGCGCGGCACAGCCAGCACTTCACCCTCGCCCTCAATGCCGACGACGCCGCACGGATCCTCGCCGCGAAGAAGCGGTTTGTCTTCATGAGCATGGAGAACGGGTCGCCGGTGGCGGGCGACCTGTCGCTGATGAAGACCTTCCATGACCTGGGCGTCCGGATGATCGGCCCGGTCCACTTCCGCAACAGCGACCTGGCGGACTCGGCGACCGAGGCGCCGGTCTGGGGCGGCCTGTCCCCGGCGGGACGCGCCTTCGTGGCGGAGGCGAACCGCCTGGGGATGGTGATCGACGCCAGCCACGCCAGCGACCAGGCTCTCGACCAGATGATCGTCCTTTCCGAGTCGCCGCTCATCCTGTCGCACTCGGGCTGCAAGGACGTCTACGACCACCCCAGGAACGTCGACGACGCCCGGCTGAAGGCCCTGGCGGCGAAGGGCGGCGTAATCCAGATCAACGCCTTCTCGGCCTACATGGTCCCGACGCCCCGGATACCGGAGCGGGAAGCCGCCCTGGCCGAACTTGCGAAGTCCCTGGGAGTCTCGGGGCGGGAGATGACCCCGGCCCAGCGGCGCGCCTTCGCCGAGGGCCGCAAGCCGATCGACGCCCGCTGGCCGGTCCCCCGGGCGAACATGGATGACTTCATGAAGCACATGCTGCATGCGCTCGCCCTGGTCGGCCCCGACCATGTCGGCGTCTCCGGAGACTTCGACGGCGGCGGCGGGATCGAAGGCCTGGAGGATGTGACCGGCTATCCCGAGATCACCCGCAGGCTGCTGGCCGCCGGCTACCGCCAGGCCGACATCGACAAGATCTGGGGCGGCAACGCCCTTCGCGTCCTGAAGGCGGCTGAGGCCACCCGGGATCGCCTCAGGACCGGAAAGGCCGACTGATGACCTACGAACACCTGGAGGTCCGCATCGAGGACCAGGTCGCCTGGGCGACGATGAACCGGCCCGACCGGCTGAACGCCCTCAACCCCAAGCTGGTCGAGGAATTGCGGGATTTCTTCGTGGGCCTTTACTGGCGGCGCGATGTCCGGGTGGTGGTCCTGCGCGGCGCCGGCCGGGCCTTCTGCGCGGGGCTCGACCTCAAGGAACGCAGCGGCGACAACGCCGACCGCTCCGTCGGCGCCGGCCTGACGGGCCAGAGGCGCATCAGCGAAATCGTCATCGCCATGCGCCGCTGCCCCCAGCCGATCATCGCCTGCGTCGACGGCGCGGCGAGCGGCGGCGGCTTCGCCCTGGCCCTGGCCTCGGACGTCCGCATCGCCACGCCGACCCTGAAGATGAACGCCGCCTTCATCCGGATCGGACTGTCGGCCTGCGACATCGGGGTCAGCTATTTCCTGCCGCGCATGGTCGGCAGCTCGGTGGCGGCGGAGTACATGCTGACGGGCCGGTTCATGGGCGCCGAGCGGGCCCACCAGCTGGGTCTGGTCAGCCGCATCGTCGAGCCCGGCGACCTTGAGTCCGAGGCCCGGGACTTTGCGTCCGACATGCTCCACGCCACCCCCCTCGGCCTAAGGCTGACCAAGGAGGCCCTGAACCACGCCATCGACGCCCAGGGCCTGGAGGCCGCCATCGCCATGGAGGACCGCAACCAGATCCTCTGCGCCCAGGACGGCGATTTCGGCGAGGGTGTCCGGGCCTTCCTGGAGAAGCGCAAGCCGGTCTACGCCGTCCGCGAGAGCTGATCCACAGGACCTTCGGCGACGCCTGCCGCCGCCGCTTGTTCGCCTGATGTTCCGGTGATATCCGGAGCCTTCTGCAAGGGGGAGTCCGCCGGCCCGAACGGGGCCGCGGCCAGCACGCCATGTCCGACGACCAGAACTTCATCCGGGTGCGAGGCGCCCGGGAGCACAACCTGCAGGATGTCGATATCGACATTCCGAGGGGGCGGCTGGTCGTGCTGACCGGCCTGTCCGGGTCGGGAAAAAGCTCCCTGGCCTTCGACACCATCTACGCCGAGGGCCAGCGCCGGTACGTCGAGAGCCTTTCGGCCTATGCCCGACAGTTCCTGGAGCTGATGAGCAAGCCCGACGTCGACCTGATCGAGGGCCTGTCGCCGGCGATCTCCATCGAGCAGAAGACCACCAGCCGCAACCCGCGCTCGACCGTCGGCACGGTCACCGAGATCCATGACTACATGCGCCTGCTCTGGGCGCGGGTCGGGACGCCCTACTCCCCCGCCACGGGACTGCCGATCGAAAGCCAGACTGTCTCGCAGATGGTCGACAAGCTGTCGGCCCTGCCGGATGGCGAGCGTGTCTATCTGCTGGCGCCCGTGGTGCGCGGCCGAAAGGGCGAGTACCGCAAGGAGATCGCCGAGTGGCAGAAGGCCGGCTTCCAGCGCCTGAAGATCGACGGCGTCTTCCATCCCATCGAGGATGCGCCAGCCCTCGACAAGAAGTTCAAGCACGACATCGACGTGGTGGTGGACCGCCTGGTCACCCGCACCGGACTTGAGGGTCGCTACGCCGACTCCCTGGAGACCGCCCTGCGCCTGGCCGACGGGATCGCCGTGGCCGAGTGGGCCGACGTCACGGAGGGCGAGGCTGAGCCCCGGCGGCTGATCTTCTCCGAGAAATTCGCCTGCCCGGTCTCGGGCTTCACGATCTCCGAGATCGAGCCCAGACTGTTCTCCTTCAACAACCCGTTCGGCGCCTGCCCCTCCTGCGACGGCCTGGGCGCCCGGCTCACCTTCGATGGCGACCGGGTGGTGCCCGACCGCAGCCGCAGCCTGCATGGCGGGGCCATCGCCCCCTGGTCAAAGGGGCCCTCGCCCCTCTACACCCAGACCCTTCAGGCCCTGGCCCGGCACTATGGCTTCTCGATGGATGTCGCCTGGGCGGACCTGCCCGAGACCGCACGGAAGGTGGTCCTGCAGGGATCGGCCGGCGAGAAGATCCAGTTCATCTACGACGACAACGCCCGGAAGTACGAGGTCAACAAGACCTTCGAGGGCGTCCTGCCGAACCTCGAGCGTCGCTGGCGCGAGACCGACTCCGCCTGGGTGCGCGAGGAACTGGGCCGGTTCCAGTCCGAGACCCCGTGCGAGGCCTGCGAAGGCTATCGCCTGAAGCCCGAGGCCCTGGCCGTCCGCATCGACGGGCGTCACATCGGCGAGGTTTCGCGCCTCTCCATCCGCGAGGCGGGCGCCTGGTTCAGCGCCCTGGACGGCCGGCTGACGCCCAAGCAGATGGAGATCGCCCGCAGGATCCTTAAGGAGATCAATGACCGGCTCCGGTTCCTGGTCAACGTGGGCCTCGACTACCTCAACCTGTCCCGGGCGTCGGGCACACTGTCTGGCGGCGAGAGCCAGCGCATCCGGCTCGCCAGCCAGATCGGTTCAGGCCTGACCGGCGTCCTGTACGTCCTCGACGAGCCGTCCATCGGCCTGCACCAGCGGGACAACACCCGTCTGCTGGACAGCCTCCGGGGACTGCGGGACCTGGGCAACTCCGTCCTGGTCGTCGAGCACGACGAGGAGGCCATCCTGACCGCCGACCATGTCATCGACATGGGCCCGGGGGCGGGGGTGAATGGCGGCCGGGTGGTCAGCCAGGGCCGGCCCGGTGAAATCATGGCCGACCCTGAAAGCGTCACAGGCCGGTACCTGAGCGGCGCGGCGGAGATCGCCCTGCCCGACCAGAGGCGTCCCGTGAAGGGCGCCAAGGTGCTGAAGGTTTGCGGAGCCACCGGCAACAACCTTCAGTCGGTGACCGCGGAGATCCCGGTCGGGACGCTGACCTGCATCACGGGCGTCTCCGGCGGCGGCAAGTCCACCTTCACCATCGAGACCCTTTACAAGGCCGCGGCCCGGCGGCTTCACAACGCCGCTGACGCGCCGGCGCCCCACGACCGGATCGAGGGCCTGCAGCACTTCGACAAGGTCATCGACATCGACCAGTCGCCCATCGGCCGCACGCCGCGCTCCAACCCGGCCACCTATACGGGCGCCTTCCAGCCCATCCGGGACTGGTTCGCCGGCCTGCCCGAGGCCAAGGCCCGGGGATACGGCCCTGGCCGCTTCAGCTTCAACGTCAAGGGCGGGCGCTGCGAGGCCTGCCAGGGCGACGGCCTGATCAAGATCGAGATGCACTTCCTGCCCGACGTGTACGTGACCTGCGAGCAGTGTGCAGGCGTGCGCTACAACCGCGA
>CAIMLY010000388.1 GCA_903842425.1 uncultured Alphaproteobacteria bacterium
CGGGACTCGACAAACCGGACAAGATGTTCCTTATTTGTTCCGGCCTGGGCGGGCGCAACGGGAGACCACAATGACCGTCCGGTCCATCAACACCCCCAACGTCCTGCTTCTGGGGACCCTGTCCCTGGCCCTGTCCCTCGCCGGCTGCGAACGTCCCTCGGCCGTCCGCGCCGACGGCGCCGCCGCCTCTGGCGGCGAGGCCGCCTACGCCTCGGCCGCGCCGGCAGACGCCCCTGACCGCGGCGACCGCTTCGATGGCGCCCGCGCCAGCGGCCCGTCCGGCGACCGCGCCGAGGCGCCGGCGCCCCTCCTGGACGGCCGACCGCTCTGGACATCCAGCCGCAGGGGTTCGGCCGAGGAGAACGCCCGGCGCGCCTTTGCGCGGAATGGCGACAGCTTCGGGGCGCCCAGCCTCGAGACCTATGTCCGCAAGGCCCGGGCCTTCATCGACGCCCCGCCCGCGGGGGCCCAGCGCCTTACCCGGCGCAATGGCGACGTCCTGATCTACCATCCGGGGTCCAATACCTTCGCCGTGGCCAGCCGGGACGGCGCGCCCCGGGCCTTCTTCCACCCGGACGAGGGCGCGACCTACTGGGAGACGCAGAAGGCGCGGGAGGCCCAGAGGCGCACCGCCCGCGCCGGGTCTGACCGGGCCTCAGAGGGCTGACGCCGCCACCGCCAGGGCGGCCAGGGCTGCGGCCAGGGCCGTCCCGGCCAGGAAGACGGCCGGGCCCGGCCCGCGGCGGGGCGCGGGAACGGGGGGCGGCGCCTCGGCCAGGGCCGACAGGCGGGACAGCACGCGTCCGGCCTGCTCGCCCAGCCGGCCCAGGCGGGCCGCCGGCGAGAGCTCCCGGGCCATCCAGCGGCGAACCACGGGATCCGCCGCCGCCCAGATGTCGAGGTCCGGCCAGATGGAGCGGGCCACGCCCTCGGCGGTCATCATGGTCTTCTGCAGCAGGACGAGCTCCGGCCGCAGGTGCATGTCGAACTGGCCGGTGATCTCGAACAACTGGATCAGGACGCGGCTCATCGACACGTCACGGGCGGTGCGCCCGAAGATCGGCTCGCCGACGGCGCGCAGGGCCTGGGCGAAGTCGCCTGCGGCGTGCCTCTCCGGGACATAGCCCGCCTCGATGTGGATCCTGGCCACCCGGTCGTAGTCGCGCTGCAGGAAGCCCCACAGGATCTCGGCCAGGTACCGCCTCTGGTCCGGGCCGAGTCGACCGACGATGCCGAAGTCGATGGCCTCGATCCGGTCCGGCGCCGAGACGAACAGGTTGCCCTCGTGGAGGTCGGCGTGGAAGACGCCATGGTCCAGGGCCTGGACCAGGAAGGCCCGGATCAGGTTGGTGGCGAGGGCGGCCCGGTCGATGCCCGGCGACTCCAGGCTGGCGGGATGGGACAGGGGCGCCCCCTGCGCCCACTCCAGGGTCAGCACCCGGCGCCCCACGCCCTCCCAGACCACCGCAGGGGCGGACATGTAGCCGTCCCGCGCCATGATCCCGCGCAGCTCGTCGCCCCCCGCCGCCTCGAGTCGCAGGTCCAGCTCCCGGCGGACGGAGTCGATCACCGAGGCCGCGAGGGCGCGGGGCTCCAGCCGGCGGGCGTCGGGGGCCAGGGCCTCGGCCAGGCCAGCGGCCAGGGTCATCACCCGGGCGTCGGCCTCCACCCGCCGCTCCACCCCGGGCCTCAGGACCTTGACCGCGACCCGGCGTCCGTCGTGCAGCCAGGCCTCGTGGGCCTGGGCGAGGGAGGCGGCGGCTACCGGGGGCCCGAAGCGGGAGAAGAGGCTGTCCGCCGGCCTGCCCAGGGCCTCCGCCACCTCGCGCAGGGCGATCTCGGCGGGAAAGGGCGGCAGCCGGTCCTTGAGCCGGGCGAGGTCGCCGGCGAACTCGACCCCGAAGATATCCGCCCGGGTGGACAGGAGCTGGCCGAACTTGATGGCCACGGGCCCAAGGCCCTCCAGGCAGCGGGCCAGCCGCTCCCCGGGCCGGCCCCTGCGGGCGCCCGGACCGGCCAGCAGTCCCGACAGGCGAGACAGCCGGACAAGGGCTGGCGGGTAGAGGGGCCGGAGCTCCCGGGGCAGAAGGGCGTCGGCGCGGACCAGTCGCCAGCCCGCCGCCGCCAGCCTCGCCGCCGCCGCCAGGCCCGCCAGCATGGTCAGACCGCCCAGCCGTGGTGCAGGGCCGCGACGCCGCCGGTGAAGTTGGTGTAGCCCGCCCGCCCGAAGCCCGCCGCCTCGATCATGGCCAGGAAGGCCCCCTGGTCGGGAAAGCGCCGGATGCTCTCGACCAGGTACTGGTAGGAGTCCCGGTCGCCGGCGATCCGTTCGCCCATGAAGGGTATGACCCGGAAGGAGTAGGCGTCGTAGAGACGGGCCAGGGCCGGGGCGGGGGGCCGGGAGAACTCCAGGCACAGGAACCGGCCGCCGGGCTTCAGGACCCGCCTGGCCTCGCGCAGGGCCGCCGGTATGTCGGTGACATTGCGGATGCCGAAGCTGATCACGTAGGCGTCGGCGCAGGCGTCCGGCAGGGGCAGCCCCTGGGCGTCGCCCACCGTCCAGGCGATCTCCGGGGTCTCGCCCCGGCCCTTCCCGGCGGCGACCATCTCGGCGTTGTAGTCGACCACCAGGATCCGGGCGTCCTCGCCTCCGCGCCGCTCCCGGGCCCGTCGCGCCAGGTCGGCGAACCGCCGGGCCATGTCGCCGGTCCCCCCGGCGCAGTCGATGATGGTCTCGCCGGGCTGGGGGTTGAGACGGGCGGCCGCGGCGTCCTTCCAGAGCCGGTGCACCCCGGCGCTCATCACGTCGTTCATCAGGTCGTAGCGGCTCGCCACGCGGTCGAAGACGCCGCGCACAAGGCCCGGCTTCTCGCGGGGATCGACGTCCCGAAATCCGAAGGTCGCGCTCATGACGGGCTCTTAGAACGCCGCACGCCCGCGGGAAAGCCGCTTCGGTCGAATCCCTGCCCCCGGTTGCCCGCCGCGCCCGGCCGTGCGAGGCAGTTCCCATGCCCGAGCTTCCAGAGGTCGAGACCGTCCGCCGGGGACTGGCGCCCGTCCTCGAGGGCCATCGCCTGTCCCGGGTCGAGATGCGCCGCCCGGACCTCAGGTTCCCCTTCCCGGAGGGCTTCGTCCAGCGCCTTGCAGGGGCCCGGGTCACCGCCCTCCGCCGCCGCGCCAAGTACCTGCTGGCGGACCTCGACCGGGGCGAGACCCTGATCGCCCACCTGGGCATGAGCGGCCGGTTCCGGGTCGAGGGCGCCGGCGCCGGGGCGCCGGGGCGGTTCCACAGGGCGGCCGGCGACGATCCGCGGCATGACCACGTGGTCTTCGAGACCGAGGCGGGCGGGCGGGTCGTCTACCATGATCCCCGCCGCTTCGGCTTCATGGGCCTGGCGCCCACGGAGGACCTGGAGCAGCACCCCTGGTTTGCGGCCATGGGACCTGAGCCCCTGTCCGACGCCTTCGGCGGGGGACGGCTGGCCGAGGCCTTCCGGGACCGGCGACAGGGGCCCAAGACCCTGCTCCTCGACCAGCGCACCGTGGCGGGCCTCGGCAACATCTATGTCTGCGAGGCCCTGCACGAGGCGCGCATTTCCCCCTTCCGCCCGGCGGGCCGGCTGTCGCGGCCACGGCTGGACGTGCTGGCCGAAACGGTCAAGGCGGTCCTGGCCCGCGCCCTCGCGGCGGGCGGCTCGACCCTGCGGGACTTCGCCGCCGCCGACGGAGCCCTGGGCTACTTCCAGCACAGCTTCCGCGCCTACGACCGCGAGGACGAGGCCTGCCCCAACCCGGGCTGCACCGGGCGGATCCGGCGGCGGGTGCAGGCCGGCCGCTCGACCTTCTGGTGCCCGTCCTGCCAGAGGTGAGCCCCACGGTTGCGCACGCCCTTGGCGATCGCCTCCCGCCCCCCTAAAGCGTGACGAGTCCCCCGTCGGAGATCCCCATGGCCTACGAGACCCTGATCGTCGAAAAGCACGATGCCGTCGCCCTGATCCGGCTGAACCGGCCGGAGGCGCTCAACGCCCTGAACAGCCGCCTGCTGGAGGAGCTGGGCCAGGCCCTCGACGCCGCCGAGGCCGACCCGGGCGTACGCTGCCTGGTCCTGACGGGATCCGAGAGGGCCTTCGCCGCCGGCGCCGACATCAAGGAGATGTCGGACAAGTCCTATGCGGAGATGTTCGCGGCCGACTTCTTTGGTCCCGCGGCGCGAAGGCTCGAGGCCTGCCGCAAGCCGGTCATCGCCGCCGTCTCCGGCTACGCCCTGGGCGGCGGCTGCGAGCTGGCCATGCTCTGCGACTTCATCATCGCCTCCGAGACCGCGAAGTTCGGCCAGCCCGAGATCAACCTCGGGGTCATGCCCGGCATAGGTGGGACCCAGAGGCTGACCCGCCTGGTGGGCAAGTCCAAGGCTATGGACATGATCCTGACCGGGCGGATGATGGACGCCGCCGAGGCTGAACGCGCCGGCCTCGTCTCCCGGGTGGTCCCCGCCGACCGACTGTTGGCCGAGGCCCTTGAGGCGGCGGCGAAGATCGCCGGCCAGTCGCCCCTCGCCGTCATGATGAATATCGAGCTTGTCGACGCCGCCTACGAGACGACCCTGTCCGCCGGCGTGGCCATGGAACGTCGCCTCTTCCACTCGCTTTTCGCCTTCGAGGACCAGAAGGAAGGCATGGCGGCCTTCATCGAGAAGCGGAAGCCGGACTTCCGCGGACGCTGAGCCCGTGAGGCGGCCGGCGCCGCATTGACCGCAGGGGCGCCTTACCGTATACCCGCGCCTCCAATTTCTGCCGCCGCCCGGTGCCGGGTGACGGCGACCTCTTTGAGAGCTGAAGCATGGCCAACAATCCCGGCGCCCGGAAGGCGGTCCGCAAGATCGCCCGTCGCACCGAAGTCAACAAGGCGCGCCGTTCGCGGGTCCGGACCTACCTGCGCAAGTTCGACGAGGCCCTGGCCTCGGGCGACCTCGTGGCGGCCAAGTCGGCCTTTGTCGAGGCCGAGTCCGAGCTCATGCGGGCGGTCTCCAAGGGCGTGGTGCACCACAACACCGGATCGCGGAAAGTGTCCCGCCTGGCGGCCCGCCTGCGCAAGGCTGCGGCGGCCTGAGGGAACTGGCCCGTTTCGGGCCGTTCCATTCCAACGCACTGGATTTATTCAGTAAAAAAGCCCCGCCCCAGGCGGGGCTTTGTCGTTTCGGGACAGAAGATCACGCTGGAGAATCTGACTTCGAAACGTCCCGAAATGGACCGTGAAACCCGCACCTCCTTGCGGAATTTGGCTTTCCCGGAGTCAACGAAAATATCCGCCGAAGCCGCAAAGAATCTCCGTTGACCGGCCCCCCGCCGTCACTAGTGTTGGGCTCGTAAAGCGTTTTTCCAAGCGACCTCGAGAGAGAAAAAACAGCCGCCGGAGACTTGGGTCCCGGCAGCGCGAGGACGCTTTTGCGCGGTTTCGGCACGTTCCCCGGCGCAGTGGCGACGGGGGGCGAGAATGGGTCAGGACGGGTTGGTGATGGCGAACGGGAGCGTGTCGAAGGATGGGATGTCGGGCGAAGTCTGGAGCAAGACCTGCCAGGTCCTGCGGCGGGAGCTCGGCGAGGCCACCTTTGGCTCCTGGCTGAGCCAGGCGTCCCTCCGGGAGCATGACGGCGACGTCTGCCTCGTCGCCGCCACGGGCGTCGCGCGGGACTGGATCCGCCGGCACGCCTGGCGCCGGATCGGTGAGCTCTGGGCGCAGAACGACCCCATGGGCCGCAGCCTGGCCCTGAAGTCGAAGATGGAGTTCGAAGGACAGGGCGCCGCCGCTCCGGTCCCGGCCGCCGTGGCGCCGGCTGCGCCGTCCGCCGCCCGCCCCGCGGCGGCATCCGAGCCGGTGTCCGCGCCGCGCCGCGCTGCGCCGGAGTCCGCCGATCCTCGCCCGGCGCCCACCCTGGGCCGCCAGCAGGGCCTGCAGGACCGCTTCAGCTTCGACACCTTCGTTCCCGGCCCGTCAAACGAGTTCGCCTTCGCCGTCGCCCGCCGCGTGGCGTCCTGGGCGGACGGACATTTCAATCCGGTCCTTTTCCATGGGCCCTACGGCTTCGGGAAGACCCACCTCCTCAACGCCCTGGCCTGGGAGGCCATGCGCTCCGGCGAGGATCGACGGGTGGTCTACCTGACGGCGGAACGCTTCACCTCCACCTTTGTCCGGGCCATCCAGGATCGCCAGACCGCCGCCTTCAAGGCTGAGCTCCGGAATGCGGACATCCTGCTGATCGACGACGTCCACTTCGTCGCCGGCAAGCAGAACACCCAGGAGGAGCTGTTCCACACCCTGATCGCCCTGATCGAGGATGGCCGTCGCGTGGTGCTCACCGCTGACCGCTCCCCCTCCGAACTGTCGGAGATGGAACCCCGCCTGCGCTCGCACCTGCAGTCCGGCCTCGTCTGCGGCATCGAGCCGGCGGACCGCACCCTCCGGCTCGGGATCCTGGAGCGCAAGCTCGCCATCCTCGCCCAGGCCGGGGATTTCCTGCCGTCGGCCCGGGGCGAAGTCCTGCAGTTCCTCGCGGACCGGTTCACCGATTCCGTCCGCGAGCTCGAGGGCGCCCTGAACACCCTGGTGGCGCGGGTCGGCGGAGACATCGCCCGGCTGGGCCTGGATGAGGCCCAGGCCATCCTGCGGCCCCACCTGGCCTGCAGCGAGAAGCGGGTGACGGTGGACCAGATCCAGAAGGCGGTGGCCGAGCACTACGGCCTGAAGCAGGCGGACATCATCTCGGAACGCCGGGCGCGCATCGTCGCCCGGCCCCGCCAGGCCGCCATGTGGATCGCCAAGCAGATCACCACCCGGTCCCTGCCGGACATCGGCCGCCGGTTCGGCGGACGCGATCATACCACGGTGCTGCACGCCGTCCGCCGCATCGAGGCCCTCAAGCAGGACGACGCCGTCCTCGCCCGCGACCTGGACGCCATCATCCGCAAACTGCGCAGCTGAACCCCGGGTTCAGCCAGACCCGGGCCCCAGCCTTCGGATGAGGGCCAGGGCTTCCGGCGACGGCGCCTGCTCTATGCGCCGGTAGTCCCGGCAGTCCTCCGTCCGGGACACAAGGCCCTGGTTGAACATCGACCGCCGAAGAAGGGCCGGATCCCCGATCCGGCTGATTTCGTTCAGCCTCTGGTTGAATCCGATCTCTGAGAACGACCGGCCGGGCTGCACCTGTGACCACAGGCCCCAGAGGGCCAGCGCCTGGAGGGAGGTCCTGGCCGGCCAGCTCGCGAGCCGACCCTCGGCGTCGAAGTGACGGGCGGTGCGCGCCACCAGGGCGAGGTCCGGCGGCGGCCCCGGCGGCGCCGGCGGCGCCCCGGACCCGGCGGTGGTCCTGGCGCGGAACTGCTGGAAGTTCCGGTCGCCGGCCGCCCGGGCCAGCATGTTCAGCATCTCGACATGGCCGGGGGGATCCGTCCGGGCGGCCAGCTGGTCCCGGAGGGATCGCGCCAGGGCCGAGATGTCCTCGACCGAGAAGGGCAGGAGTGTTCTGGGCATCACGCGTCCTCGTGCTGCGCCTGGCCCTCGGGGGGCGGTGTCGGGGTCGCCGGCTTCGACCTGGCGCGGAAGGAGAGCGTCAGATGCACAGGACGTCTGTCTTCGCAGGTTTAGCTCCCCTTGCGGGGCGGCGACGCCTGGGTGAACTGCGGACCCGGCCCTTGGCATACCGCGCCCCGGCGGACATGAAAAGGGCGGCCGGATCGCTCCGGCCGCCCCTGAAGTCCGTCTGGAGGGAAGGCGGATCAGCCTTCGGCGTCCTCGCCGGCGCTTTCCTTCTTGGACAGGTCCTCGCCGGTCTCCTGGTCGACGACCTTCATCGACAGCCGGGTCTTGCCCCGGTCGTCGAAGCCGAGAAGCTTGACCTTCACGGTCTGGCCTTCCTGCAGGACGTCGGAGACCTTGTTGACCCGCTCGCTTGAGATCTGGCTCACGTGGACCAGGCCGTCCTTGGCGCCGAAGAAGTTCACGAAGGCGCCGAAGTCGACGATCTTCACGACCTTGC
>CAIMLY010000389.1 GCA_903842425.1 uncultured Alphaproteobacteria bacterium
AATTGCGCTTCAATTCCTCCCCCCAGGGGGAGGTGGACCGCGAAGCGGGCCGGAGGGGATCAGCTGGGGTCGGGTCCTAGTCCCATCCCAGGGGAGCGGTCTCGCGCAGTATGGCCTCGGCCTGCGGCGTGTGCTTGCCCTCGCCGTCGGGGTGCAGGACCAGGGGTGGCAGGAGGACGAGGGGCGCGCGGCCGCCGCGCACCGCCCGCACGATCACCCGGCTGGCGGGCGAGCCGGCGCGGGGCTGGACCGGCCGGATGCGGAGGGAGCCGCACCGGGGCGCGAGGCCCGCCAGGAGGTCGGCCAGCCGGTCGGCCCGGTGGATGAGGGTGATCGTCCCGCCGTCGCGCACGGCCTTGAGGAGAAAGCCCGTCCAGGCGGCGAGGCCGTCTGTCGCCATCCAGGCCCGGGTCTTTTCCGGCGCGGGGCCGCGCAGGGCGCCGGGGTCGTCGAAGAAGGGCGGGTTGCAGAGGGCGGCGTCGAAGCGCGTCAGGCCGAGGCGGGAGAACGGCAGGGCCACGTCGCCGGCCAGGACCTCCACCCGCTCTGCCAGCGCATTCAGCTCGATGTTGCCGCGGGCGAGGGCGAGGGCCTCGGGGTCAGCCTCGATCCCGGTGAAGCGCGCGCCAGGCCGCCGGACCGCCGCCGCCAGCATGACCGCCCCCGGGCCGCAGCCCAGGTCCAGCACCCGCTCGCCCGGCCGGGCGTCGCAGGTCGCCGCCAGCAGGGCTGCGTCCATGCCCGCCCGGTAGCCCCGGGCGGACTGGAGAAGCCGGACCCGGCCTCCAAGGATTGCGTCCGACTGGGTCTGGTCCGTCATCCGTTTCCGCCAAAAACCCCGGTTGGGCATTGTGCCGGCGAGGCGCCTGCCTTATCGCGTTCGGCATGTCGTCCGCAACGCAAGCCGCCGAACCGGTCGCCCGCAGCGCACCCTCCATCGCGGAGCTGACCCGCCTCGCCCGACGGGACATGGAGGGTGTGGACGCCCGGATCCGCAGCCGGATGCAGAGCCCCGTCTCGGTGATCCCGGCCCTGGCCGAGCACCTGATCGGCGGCTCGGCCAAGCGCCTGCGCCCCCTGCTGACCATCGCCGCGGCCCGCCTGGCGGGGGCCAGGGACGACGCCTGCCTGAACCTGGCGGCGGCGGTGGAGTTCATCCACACGGCCACCCTTCTGCATGACGACGTCATCGACTCCTCGGAACTGAGGCGGGGCAAGGTGGCCGCCCACCTGATCTGGGGCGCCCCGGCCAGCGTACTGGTGGGCGACTTCCTGTTCGCCCGGTCCTTCGAGCTGATGGTCGAGGCCGGGTCCATGCCCGCCCTGGAGATCCTGGCCCGGGCCAGCCGGGTGATCGCCGAGGGCGAGGTCCTGCAGCTGACCCGCGCCCACGACCAGGACCTGCCCCAGGAAACCTATCTCGAGATCATCGGCGCCAAGACCGCCGAGCTGTTCGCCGCCGCCGCGGAGGCCGGCGCCGTTTCTGCGGGAGCCCCTGCGCCGGTCTGCGCCAGCCTGCGCCGGTTCGGCCGCAACCTGGGCCTGGCCTTCCAGCTGGTGGACGACGCCCTGGACTATTCCGGCGCCAGCGAGACCCTGGGCAAGAACCCCGGCGATGACTTCCGGGAGGGCAAGGCGACCCTGCCCCTGCTGCTGGCCATCGCCCGGACGGGCCCGGCGGAAAAGGCCTTCTGGGACCGCACCATCGACCGCCGCGAGCAGACCGAGGCCGATTTCGAGCGCGCCCGCCTGCTGGTCTCCGGCTGCGGCGCCCTGGACTCCACCCTGGCCCTGGCCGAGGACTACGCCGCAGACGCCAAGGCGGCCCTTGCGGACTTCGACGGGGCGGACGGCTGGAAGGCGGCGATGATGGAACTGGCCGACTTCGCCGTCTGGCGGCGGATGTAGGCGCCCGGGTGCGGCTGAGCCGCCGTTGACCCCCTCACCCGGCTTCGCCGGGAGCTCTCCCTTGGGGGAGCAATTAAGCGCTCTCAACTTCCTCCCCCAAGGGGGAGGTGGCGCGCGCAGCGCGACGGAGGGGGTCACCGGAGACGGGGATTGATCCCCTCACCCGGCTTCGCAGGGGGGTTCGCAATTGCACTCTCATTCCTCACCCACGGGGGAGGTGGCGCGCGCCGCGCGACGGAGGGGGTCTACTGAGGCGCCTCAGCCCGGCGAAATCATCTTTTCGGGCCGGACGACCGCGTCGAACTCTTCGTTGGTGACGTAGCCGCCGCCGACGGCCTCCTCGCGCAGGGTGGTGCCGTTCTTGTGGGCGGTCTTGGCGATCTTGGCGGCGGCGTCGTAGCCGATCTTGGGCGCCAGGGCGGTGACCAGCATGAGGGAGCGCTCGAGGGCGGCCTTGATGTTGTCCTCCCGGGCCTCGATCCCGACCACGCAGTTGTCGGTGAAGGAGACGGCGGCGTCGGCCAGCAGGCGGCAGGACTGCAGGAAGTTGTAGGCCATGACCGGGTTGAAGACGTTCAGCTCGAAGTGGCCCGAGGCGCCGGCGAAGGTCAGGGTGGCGTGGTTGCCGAAGACCTGGGTGCAGACCATGGTCAGGGCCTCGCACTGGGTCGGGTTGACCTTGCCCGGCATGATGGACGAGCCGGGCTCGTTC
>CAIMLY010000390.1 GCA_903842425.1 uncultured Alphaproteobacteria bacterium
AACGCCGGCGTGGTGGACATCGGCGACGGCCAGGCCTGCATCTTCAAGATGGAGAGCCACAACCACCCGTCCTTCATCGAGCCCTACCAGGGCGCGGCCACGGGCGTGGGCGGCATCATGCGGGACGTCTTCACCATGGGCGCCCGGCCGATCGCCCTGCTCAACGCCCTGCGCTTCGGCGACCCGGCCCATCCGCGCACCCGGCGGCTGGTGTCCGGCGTGGTGGCGGGCATCGGCGGCTACGGCAACTGCGTGGGCGTTCCCACGATCGGCGGCGAGACCAACTTCCACCGCGGCTACGACGGCAACATCCTGGTCAACGCCATGTGCGTGGGCCTGGCGGACGCCGACGCGATCTTCTACTCGGCCGCCCCGGCGGCGGGGCTGCCCGTGGTCTACTTCGGCTCCAAGACCGGACGGGACGGCATCCACGGGGCCACCATGGCCTCGGCGGAATTCGACGACGCCTCGGACGAGAAGCGGCCCACCGTGCAGGTGGGCGACCCCTTCGCCGAGAAGCTGCTCATCGAGGCGACGCTGGAGCTCATGGCCTCGGGCGCCGTCGCCGCCATCCAGGACATGGGCGCAGCGGGCCTGACCTCGTCGTCCGTGGAGATGGCCGGCAAGGGCGGGGTCGGCATCGAGCTGGACCTGGACAAGGTGCCCCAGCGCGAGACCGGCATGAGCGCCTACGAAATGATGCTCTCGGAGAGCCAGGAGCGGATGCTGGCCATCCTGAAGCCGGGCCGTGAGGCCGATGGGCGCCGGATCTTCGAGAAGTGGGGCCTGGACGCGGCCGTCATCGGCCAGACCACGGACACCGGCCGGATCGTGCTGCACCACCAGGGTGAAGTGGTCTGTGACCTGCCGCTCGCGCCCCTGTCCGACGACGCACCGCTCTACGACCGTCCCTGGACCCAGCCTGTCTTCCAGCCGCGGGTGGAGCCGTCCAGCGTCCCGGCGCCGGCCGACTTCGCCGAGGCGGTCCTGCGGCTGATGTCCGCCCCCGACATGGCCTCCAAGCGCTGGCTGTGGGAGCAGTACGACCGACACGTCATGGCCGACACCCTCGAGGACAGCGCCACCGGCGCGGACGCCGGGATCGTTCGGGTGCACGGGACCCGCAAGTCCATCGCCGCCACCTCGGACTGCACCCCCCGTTACGTCCAGGCCGACCCCTACGAGGGCGGAAAACAGGCCGTGGCCGAGGCCTGGCGCAACCTGACGGCGGTGGGGGCGGACCCCATCGCCATCACCGACAACCTCAACTTCGGCAATCCGGAGCGGCCGGAGATCATGGGGCAGATCGTCCGCGCCATCGACGGCATGGCCGAGGCGTGCCGCGTCCTCGACTTCCCTGTCGTGAGCGGCAATGTCAGCCTCTACAACGAGACGAGCGGCGCCGCGATCCCGCCCACGCCCACCGTAGGCGGCGTGGGCCTGATCCCGGACCATGGCCGGCGGGCGGACTTTGCGGGGCTTCGGGACGGCATGTCGCTGGTCCTTTTGGGCGAGACCTGCGGCGAACTGGGCGCCTCCATGTACCTGCGCGAGATCCTCGGCCGGGAGGACGGCGCGCCGCCGCCCGTGGACCTCGCCGCCGAGCGCCGCAACGGCGACCTGGTCCGCAAGCTGATCCGCCAGGGCGTGCTGGACGTCGTCCACGACCTCTCGGACGGCGGCCTCGTCGCCGCCGCCGCCGAGATGGCCCTGGCCTCCGACGTGGGCCTGGTCCTGGCGCCTGGCGAGGGGCTTGCCGCCCAGGCCTGGCTGTTTGGCGAGGACCAGGGGCGCTACCTCGTCGGCAGCGCCGATCCCGCCGCCATCCTGTCAGCGGCGACCGCCGCCGGCGTTCCGGCGCGGGTCGTGGGAACGGCGGGGGGACGCGCCCTCGCCTGCGAAGGCGTCTTCAGCCTGTCCCTCGATGACCTTCGCGGTCGTCACGAGGGCTGGATGCCCGCCTACATGGACTGAGGCTCAGCCCGCCGCCCCCAGGCCCCTGTCCAGCAGGTCCAGGGCTGCGACGGCGAAGGCTTCCATGTTGGCCCGGCGATCCGGGCTGCCGGTCTCCAGGGTGATCACGGTCTCGATGGGCCCCGAGATGGCCACGCAGGTATGCCCCGCCGCATCTCCGTAGCCGTTTCCCGTCGGCCCGGCCGCCCCGGTCTCGGAAACACCCCAGCTGGCGCCGAACTGCTCGCGGATCGAGCGCGCCAGGAGCAGGGCGTAGGGTTCGCTGGACGAGCGCATGCCGGCCGTGGCTTCCCGCGGGATGTCCAGCAGGGCGAAGCGGGCCTTGGCGGTGTAGATCACCCCACCCCCGAGATAGTAAGCCGAGGCGCCCGCCACCCCCAGCAGGGCGGCGGAGACCAGGCCGCCGGAGGAACTTTCGGCGACCGCGACCGTTTCTCCCCGCTCGCGGAGGCGGGCGGCGATGGACTCGGCGATGGTGTCGAGGAGATCGGTCATGGAGAGGTTCCTTCAGCCTTGCGGGGGCTGGCCACGCCCCGCCTGTCGGGGGCATGATGCCCCGGAAAGCCCGGCAGACAAACAAGGGGGAGGCCCAGAGCCATGACGGCGACGCACGCAACCGGATTCGATCTTTCGCGCCTGGAGCGCATCGGCGAGCATATCGAGCGCAACTACATCGGCCCGAGGAAGATCGCCGGCTGCCAGGTCGCCATCGCCCGCCACGGCGTCCCCGCCTACTCCGGGGCCTTCGGCAGCATGGACCTCGAGCGCGACAGGCCCATGCGCGACGACGCCATCTTCCGCATCTACTCCATGACCAAGCCGATCACCTCGGTGGCCCTGATGATGCTCTACGAGCGGGGCTACTTCCAGCTGAACGACCCGGTCAGCCGGTATGTCCCGTCCTGGAAGAACCACCGGGTCTGGGTGTCCGGCGAGGGTGAGGACCTGGTCACCGCGCGGCCCCGCCGGCCGGCTTCCTTCCGGGACGTCCTGTCCCACGCCGCAGGCCTGACCTACGGCGGCGGACTTCCGGGCGTGGGCATCCAGCACCCCATCGACAAGACCTACCGCGCACTCAAAATCCGCTCGGCCGACACGACGGACAGCATGGTCGAGTTCATGGACAAGCTGTCCCAGGTCCCGCTCCGCTACCATCCCGGCGAGCGCTGGATGTACTCCCTGGCCACCGACGTCTGCGGCGCCCTGGTCGAGATCATCTCCGGCCGTCCCTTCGAGGACTTCCTGCGGGAAGAGATCTTCGAGCCCCTGGGCATGGTGGACACCGCCTTCCAGGTGGCCCCCGACAAGGTCGACCGTTTCTGCGCCAACTCCCAGCGCGGGCCGGACAAGGCGCTGAAGCTGATCGACGACCCGGCGGCCAGCAACTTCACCCGCAACCCGGCCTTCAAGTCCGGTGGCGGGGGCCTGAC
>CAIMLY010000391.1 GCA_903842425.1 uncultured Alphaproteobacteria bacterium
ACGCAGGCCGCGAGGACCAGCCCCGGTATGGCGGGCGCCCGCGCCCTCATCCCGCGGCCACGATGTTGACGATGCGATCCTTCACCACGATCACCTTGCGGATGGTCAGGCCCTCAAGACGCCGGGCCGTCTCCGGATCGTCAAGCACCATCTTCTCGACGTCGGCCGGATCGGCCCCGGCGGGCGCGCGGATCTCCCAGCGCCGCTTGCCGTTGACCTGGACGGGCAGGGTGACCTCCGCATCCCGGGTCAGCGCCTCGTCAAAGGTCGGCCAGGGGGCGAAGACCGCCATGCCTTCACCGCCGACGCGGGCCCAGCACTCCTCGGCCAGGTGCGGCGTGAAGGGCGACACCAGGCGGGCGAAGACGGACAGGGCCTCGGCCCGCCCGGCCAGGACCGCCTCGGGCGCGCCCTCCGCCCGGTGCTCGCGCAGCAGGTTGAGGAACTCGTAGAGGCGGGCGATCCCGGAGTTGAATCGGAAGGTCTCGATGGCCTCGGTCACGGCCCGGGTCAGGCGGTGGGTGGCGCGCCTCAGGGCCTCCGCGCCCGGATGGTCGGCGTCGGCGGAGTGGGGGCCCGAGGGCTGGCTCTCGAACTCGGCCCAGACCCGGTTGACGAACCGCCAGGCGCCCTCGACCCCGGCGTTCGACCACTGGGCGTCGCGCTCAGGCGGGGAGTCGGACAGGACGAACAGCCGGGCCGCGTCGACCCCGTAGACCTCGAAGATCTCTCCGGGGGAGACGGTGTTCTTCTTGGACTTGGACATCTTCTCGGGGTCGCCGATGACAACGGGCTCGCCGGAGGCCGCAAGCCGCGCCCGCCGCGTCCGCCCCTCGGTCTCGATCACCACCTCGCCGGGCTCGACCCATTCGCCGCCCTGCCGCCGGTAGGTCTCGTGGGTGACCATCCCCTGCGTGAAGAGGCCGGCGAAGGGCTCGCGAACCGAGAGATGCCCGGCGTCGGCCAGGGCCTTGGTGACAAAGCGGGCGTAGAGCAGGTGCAGGACGGCGTGCTCGACGCCGCCGATGTACTGGTCCACCGGCAGCCAGTAGTCGGCTGCGGCCCTGTGGATCGGCTCGGCGGCCTCGACGTCCGTGAAGCGCGCGAAATACCAGGAGGAGTCCACGAAGGTGTCGAGGGTGTCGGTCTCCCGCTCCGCGTCGCCGCCGCACCCGGGACAGGCCGTGTGCTTCCACGTCGGATGCCGGTCCAGGGCGTTGCCGGCCTTGCCGAAGACGATGTCCTCCGGATGGGCCACGGGCAGGGCGTCCCGGGGGACCGGGACCACCCCGCAGGCCGGGCAGTGCACCACCGGGATGGGACAGCCCCAGGCCCTCTGGCGCGAGACTCCCCAGTCCCTCAGGCGGAAGACTGTGGCGCCTTCGCCGGCGCCGTCCGCCTCCAGGCGGGCGATGGCCGCAGCCTTGGCGGACTCGATGTCCAGGCCGTCGAGGAAGCCGGAGTTGAACAGGACCCCGGCCCCGGTCCAGGCTTCATCGCCCACCTCGAAGGCCGCCGGGTCCGCCCCGGGCGGCAGGACGACCGGTCTGACCGCCAGGCCATACTTGCGGGCGAAGTCCAGGTCGCGCTGGTCATGGGCCGGGCAGCCGAAGATGGCGCCCGTCCCGTAGTCCATCAGGATGAAGTTGGCGATCCAGACCGGCAGCTCGAGGGAGGGATCGAAGGGGTGGCGGACCCTCAGGCCGGTGTCGAAGCCCAGCTTCTCCGCCGTCTCGATCTCGGCCTCGGAGACGGCGCCCTGGCGGCAGGACTCGACGAAGGCTGCGGCGGCGGGGTTGCGTGCGGCGACC
>CAIMLY010000392.1 GCA_903842425.1 uncultured Alphaproteobacteria bacterium
GCGGAAGCGCCATGGCGGCGCACCGCCCGCTCAAGTTCGCCGCCCAGGGTTCCGGTATTGTCCCCGTCGTCCAGCCGGATGAAATCGACCCTCCAGCCGGCGGCCGTCAGTCCCGCGGCGAAGTGGCGCATGGCCGCCAGGACCAGGACGATCTTCTTCCGGTGATGGCGGACATAGGTCGCCTCGCCCATGACCTCGGCCATCAGCACCACGGTGCGCGAGGGATCGCGCCCTCGAAGGGAGGAGAGGGAGTCGCTGAGCTGGTCCCCGAGGATCAGGACGAGGTCGGTCATGCGGCGACTATGCCATGAACGGACCCGGACCGCGCCCCTACCAGGGCACAGTCTGTCCCTCGGCGTCGAAGAAGCCGCCGTTGGCGCCGGCGGGCAGGGCGTCCAGCACGGCCAGGAGCCTGCCCGCCGCCGTCTCCGGGCTCTGGGCCCTGGGGTCGTCGCCAACGAAGGGTTCGGAGAGCGGCGTGGCCACCGTGCCCGGGTGAAGGGCCACGCAGAGAGCCTCGGGATTACGCCGGGCCAGCTCGATCGCAGCCGTGCGGACCAGCTGGTTCAGAGCCGCCTTGGAGGCGCGGTAGGCGTACCAGCCCCCCAGCCGGTTGTCGCCGATGCTGCCCACCCTGGCCGAAAGGGCGGCGAAGACGCACCGGCCCTTCCGCGGGAGGCGGGGCAGGGCGTGCTTCATCACCAGGGCCGGCCCGGTGGCGTTGATCGCGAAGGCCTCGGCCAGGGCGGCCGGGTCGATCCGCGAGAGGCTCTTCTCCGGGGTCATGCCCGGCCCGTGCAGGACGCCGGCGGCGTGGATGACGAGCCTCAGGTCCCCGGCCGACGCGGCGTAGGCGATGGCCGCAGCGACGGAGGACTCCTCGCGGAGGTCCAGGGGCGGGTCGCTGGTCCGCCCCAGGCCGATCACCCGGTCGAAGCGGCCGGACGCCTCCAGGGTGCGGACCAGGGCGGCGCCGATCCCTCCGCCGGCGCCGATGACGAGGGCGACGCCGCCGGTGGGTTCCGAAGGGGGTTCAGGACTGGACACGGCCGGGTCTCCGCTGGGGTCGCCAAGGGATGTGGACGCCGCCCCCGGCCGCCGCAATACTCCCTTCATGTTGTCCCGGCGATCCCGTTACGCCCTGCGCGCCCTGATCCACCTCGCCCAGAGGGAGGGTGAGGGGCCCGCCTCCATCGCCGAGATCGCCCGCCTGGCCTCGGCGCCGCGCAAGTTCCTCGAGGCCATCCTCCTGGACCTCAGGAACCACAACCTGCTGGTGTCCAGCCGGGGCCGTTCCGGGGGGTACCAGCTGGCGGCGCCGGCGGAGGCGATCAGCTTCGCCGATGTCATCCGGGCCCTGGACGGACCCCTCGCCCTGGCGCCCTGCGCGTCGAAGACGGCCTATCGCCCCTGCGAGGCCTGTCCGGACGTTGCGACCTGCCCCGTCCATCCGGCCCTGGTCGCCGCCCGGGAGGCGGTGGCCTCCGTCCTGGAGGGCTGGACCCTGGCCCGGGCGGCTCGCGAGTCCCCGCCCTTCCAGATTTCCTGAGCCCGACGTGACATTTAATCTATCGACCCGGTAGGAATTGTTGGGCATGGCCCTTCCTCCCGGAAGGAGTCCCGTCCTTGGAAGAGTTCCTGCTGTTCGCCCTCGTGGGATTCCTGGCCCAGGCGGTCGACGGCGCCCTGGGCATGGCCTACGGCGTGGTCTCCTCCACCGTCCTGCTCAGCGTCGGCGTGCCCCCCGCTGCAGCCTCCGCCAGCGTCCATGCGGCGGAGGTCTTCACCACGGCCGCCTCGGCCGGGTCCCACGCCTGGCGCCCTTGGCGCCTTCGTCCTGACCTCCATCGACGGGACGGTCCTGAAGCCCTGGATCACCGGCTACCTGGCCCTGATGGGCGGCGTCATCCTCTGGCGGGCGCTCAGGGGGCCCGCGCCGCGGCTCTTCCCGGCGAAATACAGCGGCCCCCTGGGTTTCTTCGGCGGCCTGTTCGACGCCATCGGCGGCGGCGGCTGGGGCCCCACGGTGGCCACGGCCATGGTCGGCGCGGGCGGGGATCCCCGCACCAGCATCGGCACCAGCAACACCGCCGAATTCCTCGTCACATCGACGATCTCGGCGACCTTCCTGGCGACCCTGCTCACCGGCCACTGGTCGTATGCCGGAAACCTCGGCGACCACGCCACGGCGGTGGCGGGCCTTGTCGCCGGCGGCCTTGTCTCTGCGCCCCTGGCCGGCGTGATGGTCAGCCTGGCGCCCCAGCGGATCCTGACCTGCGCGGTGGGCGTGCTGGTCACCGGCCTCGCCGCCTACCAGGCCGCCCGCCTCGCCGGCTGGGTCTGACCCTAGCGCGCCGTGGCGATGGTCCCGTAGCGGCCGACCTCCCGGGCGAAGACCTGCCGGCCGGTCCGCCGGTCGTAGATGCGGACCCCCATGATCTGCGGTGAGGCGTTCTGGATGACCAGGCCGTGGCTCGCCCGGAGGTCGATGCGGTAGCCCTCCCGGGTCTCGCGTCCCGGCTGCATCGTGAAGATCCGGGCCAGGTTGTACAGGGTCTCGGTCCCGCCATTGCGCAGCCGCAGCGTGGTCTCCGCCTCGTAGTTCAGGCAGACCGCAATGTTGATATGGCTGAGGTCGCCGCACCGGATCAGGACGAAATAGGGAAACTCCCGGGCATACTGGGCCTCGGCCTTGCGTTCACGTTCCGCCTGCGCCGCCAGGGCGGCGCGACCCTCGGGGCTGGCCTCCCATCGCCTCCGGGCCTCCAGTTCGGCGGCCCGACGCTCGGCCTCCTGGCGCTGGGCGAGGGCTGCCCTTTCCTCCCGCGCTTTTCGCTCGGCCCGCATGGGCCCATTTTCCTCGGCGCGGGCGAGCACCGTGGCGTTCCTTGCGGACAGGAGGTGATCGGTCATGCCAACCAGGTCCAAGGCCTTGGTGTCAGTCTCCGACCTTACCCACAAGTCCTCGCAGCGCGTCTGCGAGGACTGAAGGGTGCAGGCGAAGTCGGTGCGCCGCAGGTGCCAGCGTCGGCAGGCCTCGATCACCTTCCGGCCCCGCCAGGAGAGGGGATTGACCGAGCGCCCGCTGGGTGCGCCGTCGGCGGTGCGCCCGCTGGCGGGAGCCCCCAGCCGGTCGATTTGCGTCCGGATGCAGTCCGGGACCAGTGCGCCCAACCCGGTCGCCGGATAGGCCTGGAAGTGAATTCGCCAGTCTAGGGCGTCGATGTCCGCCCGGTGGACCGTCGTGGTGGTCGGGCAGGCGGGCAGGGATCTCAGCTTGCCAGACTCTGCTCGGGTTCCCACGATCCGGATCCGGGCGTTTGTCTCGTCCTCTTCCGAGAACGGCGCCTCGAAGGTCGAGGTGACCCAGCGCGTCTTGCGCATTAGGCCCTGACCGGAGACCCACTCGTCACCGCCATTCGCCCCCAGGGCAATGACCTTGCCGTCGACCTCGAGTACGCCGTGGCAGGGTTTCTGGCCATTCTCCGGCCAGGGAATGGTGATCCCGAGGAAGATGTCCCGGTATTCCACGTTGAACCTGTCCGGCTCCGGTAGCTGGCCAGCCCTCAGTTGGATGCCGTACCGGGAATGGAACTTGTAGCCCACCGCGTAATAGCCGAGCTCCATGGCGTCCCGGTCCACGAGGGTCTCGACCGGGGCCCAGTAACGCGCCGCAACGACCGCTGGGAGGAGGTCTGGCGCGGGAGCCGCCGGTCGCTGGGCAGCGGTGGCGGTCCCGGAGCCCGGTCCGGTGAACGGCGCGGCCAGGACGCACAAGGCTACGGTAAGCCCAATGGCGAGGACGCTCCGGACCGCCCGCTTCACGCCTTCAGAGCTCCAGCCTGTCGAAGTCGCTGGCGTCGTGGCGTTCCAGCAGCTGGCTCTCGGGCTTGCCGAAGGGGCGGTTCACCGCCCGGCCGCGCTTCACCGCCGGCCGGGCGCCAAGGGTGTCGGCCCAGCGGTTGACGTTGACGTATTCGTGCACCTGCAGGAACTCGCCGCCGCCGTAGAGCTCGCCCTTGGCCATGGCGCCGTACCAGGGCCAGATGGCCATGTCGGCGATGGTGTAGTCCGGGCCGGCGATGAACTCGCTCTCGGCCAGGCGCCGGTCCAGCACGTCCAGCTGGCGCTTCACCTCCATCGCGAACCGGTCGATGGCGTACTCGATCTTGAAGGGCGCGTAGGCGTAGAAATGGCCAAAGCCGCCGCCCAGGTAGGGCGCGCTGCCCATCTGCCAGAAGAGCCAGGACATGCACTCGGCCCGGGCGCCCGGCTCTGTCGGGAGGAAGGCGCCGAACTTCTCGGCCAGGTGCACCAGGATGGCGCCGGACTCGAAGACCCGGATGGGCGTGGGACCGCTGCGGTCCAGAAGGGCGGGGATCTTGGAGTTCGGGTTGATGTCGACGAAACCGCTGGAGAACTGGTCGCCCTCGTTGATGCGGATCAGCCAGGCGTCGTACTCGGCGCCGGAATGGCCCAGGGCCAGCAGCTCCTCCAGCATCATCGTCACCTTGACCCCGTTGGGCGTGCCCAGGGAGTAAAGCTGCAGGGGGTGACGCCCCACCGGCAGGTCCTTTTCCTTGGTGGGCCCGGCCACCGGGCGGTTGATGTTGGCGAACCGGCCGCCATTCTCGCGGTTCCAGGTCCAGATCTTCGGCGGGACGTATTCGGCGTCGGACATTGGTGGAGACTCCCCTGTCGGGCGCAGCCGCCTCCCGCGGGCGCCCCTCTGCGCCAGAATAGCCATCCGCCCGGGTTTCCCAACGGGATTTTGCGCATCGCCTCCGGGCGCCTATCTCCGGGCTCCTGAACCCCGGAGGAATTCCATGTCCCGACCCGTCCGCCCCAGCCGCCGCGCCCTGCTCGCCGCCGCCCCCCTGGCCGCCGCCGCCGCGCCCGCCCTTGCGGCCGGGGTCCTTCCGGCCGGGGCGCTGAAGGGCCGGTCGGTGCTGATCACCGGCGCCAGCTCGGGCTTTGGGCGGCTCACCGCCCTGCACCTCGCGGGCCTTGGCGCCCATGTCATCGCCTCCATGCGCAACCTGAAGGGCGGCCGGCGCCCCGAGGCCGCGTCCCTGAAGGCCGAGGCGGCCAGCCTCCCGGGGCGGCTGGACCTGGTGGAGATCGACGTGATCCGGCCCGACCAGGTCGCTTCGGGCGTCGCCGCGGCCGAGCGCCTGGCTGGCGGCGGCCTCGACGTCCTGGTCTCCAACGCCGGCATCGGCCTCTCCGGTCCCCTGGAGCTGCATGACGAGGCGGCGCTGGAGGCCGAGTTCCAGACCAACCTGCTGGGCGGCCTGCGCATGGCCCGGGCCGTCCTGCCGGGCATGCGGGCCCGCCGCGCAGGCCTCATCCTCCCGATCTCTTCCCAGCTGGGCCGGATCGTCATGCCCAACATGGGCGGCTACTGCTCGGGCAAGTGGGGCCTGGAGGCCGCCTTCGAGGCCATGGCCTACGAGCTCGCCCCCCTTGGCGTCGAGGTGACCATCGTCCAGCCCGGGGGCTATCCAACCCGGATCTGGGAGACCGGCGCCAAGGCCGTCGAGGCCATGATCGCCCGCAACGAACCTGAGCGGGTCAAGGCCTACGCCCAGCACATCGCCATGACCCGGGCCTCGATGACGGCCCCGCGCCGGTCGGACCCGATGGACGTGGCGCACGCCATCGCCGCCCTGATCGCCCTGCCGGCGGGGGACCGCCCCCTTCGCCGGCCGGTCCACCCGGACACGACCGTCACCACGGCGGTCAACCAGGCCCTCTCGGATGTCCAGGACCGGGTGCTCTCCCGGGGCCCCTACGCCGCCTGGCGCGCCGCGGTGAAGGGCTGAGTCACGGTTTCCGGTTGCCTCCTGCGGCGGCGGCGCCAAAATCCGCCGCCAAGAGGAAACCCAAGGACTGGTCAGGAGTACGACCCCCATGACGCCCGCTGATGACGCCGCCCCCGTTCGCCCCCTCGACAAGGAAGCCCTGAAGGCGAAGTACCGGGCCGAGCGTGACAAGCGCCTGCGCGCCGACGGCAACGACCAGTACATCCGCGTCGCCGGGGTCTTCGCCGGATATCTCGACGATCCCTACACGCCGTTCCAGCCGCGGGAGCCCAAGACCGACCACGTCGAGTTCGCCTTCATCGGGGGCGGCTTCGCCGGCCTCGTCGCCGGCGCCCGCCTGGTCGAGGCCGGGATCACCGACGTGCGCATCATCGAGAAGGGCGGAGACTTCGGCGGCACCTGGTACTGGAACCGCTATCCCGGCGCCCAGTGCGACACCGCCTCGATGATCTACATGCCCCTCCTGGAGGAGACGGGCC
>CAIMLY010000393.1 GCA_903842425.1 uncultured Alphaproteobacteria bacterium
CGGGCGTGGGCGTTGGACAGGGAGCCGCCAAAGACGGTGAAGTCCTTTGAGAAGACAAAGACCACCCGGCCGTTGATCGTGCCCCAGCCGGTGACGACGCCGTCGCCGGCGATCTTCTGCTCAGCCATGCCGAAATCCACGGCGCGGTGCTCGACGAACATGTCGAACTCCTCGAAGGAGCCCTCATCCAGCAGCAGGACCAGGCGCTCCCGCACCGTCAGCTTGCCCTTGGCGTGCTGGGCGTCGATACGGCGGCCCCCGCCCCCGGCCCGCGCTTCCGAGCGCCGCCGCTCGAGCTCCTCAAGGATTTCCTTCACCGCAGAACCCCGTGACGCATTGACGACAGGGGCAAAGCCCTAGTCGCAGCGAGGCCGGGGCGCAAGGTCACGCCGGGGAAACCGGAGGGGCGTCCAGGCCGCGGAACCAGGCCTCCAGCATGCGGGCCTCGGCCTGCAGCCGGGCCGTCCTCTCGGCCGCCTCCTCGTCGATCCCCCACTGCGCCTCCTGCCAGGTCTCGTCGATGCGTGAGAGGGCGAAGGCCTCCTCCCCTCCGAACCAGCCCCGCCAGAGGCCGAGGGTCAGGACGGCCGACCCGAACAGGGGAACGCCGAAGGCCAGGCCGGAGAGGGTGAAGTCGTCGGCGGACAGGGCGTGTCGCCTCACCGCGTCGAGGGCCTGTGCGGGCTGGTCCCGGTGCAGGATGCCCCGGGAGGGCTCCAGGGCGATCCCGAGGTCGTCCCGAGCCCTTGCCAACAGTGGCTCCCAGGCCGCCGCCTGCCGGGTGCGCAGGCCTTCAGGCCCCTCGGCCGGGTAGCAGAGGAGGTCGTTCCCGGCATAAAGGACGATCTGTTCGGCGACCGACTCCCGGGCCGAAGGCACGGCCTCCAGGGCGGTGTAGGCCAGGCGCGTCGCGTGCATGGTCGCGAGGTCAATGTGCTGGACCTGAGCCTGCCACTCGGCCGCCGCCAGTTCCGCCAGCAAATGGGTCGGGGTCTTCAGCGCCAGACCGCGCGAGGACCTCGGCGGGCGGCCATCGAGAAGCACCTGCCAGCCATCGGCGGCTTCCGCCACGGAGACGGTCTCGTAGAAGCGGCGGGGTTTCTCGCCCGGCTCGATGAAGCCTTTCTGCGCCATGTGCAGGTCTCCCAGGTCCGAGGCTGAATGGCCCTGCATGGCGGCGGACGCAAGCCCGTCGCGGGGTCAGTTGCCCCGCCTGGCCCCCCGCCCCGGCCGGCGGAAGGGCTCGGGGTCCGCCTCCGAGGCGTCGAAGCCGAAGCGGGCGAAGCCCGCCTTCAACTCGGGACTGACCGGCGCCTCCACGACCAGCAGGCCGCCGGAGGGATGCGGCAGGCTCAGGCGGCGGGCGTGAAGCTGGAGACCCAGGCCCGCAGACAAGGCGACGGACTCCGGCGTGTTGTACTTCGGGTCACCCAGGATCGGATGCCCCATGGCCAGCATGTGGACACGCAGCTGGTGGGTCCGGCCGGTGTGAGGCCTCAGCGCCATCCAGGACACCCGGTCCCCGGCCCGGGAGATCAGGGTGAACTCGGTCTCGGCGGGCTCGGCCCGGGGATCTTTTGGCTCGGCGGGAACCACCAGTTCACGGTCGCCGACGCCCCTCTTCACGAGGGGCAGGCTGAGGATCCCGTCCTGCGGCCGCGGATGTCCGAGCACCAGGGCCCAGTAAGTCTTCTCCGCCCGGCGCCGGGCGAAGGACCCGGCGAGCCGGGCGGCGGCGGCGGGGGTCTTGCCGGCCAGGAGGACCCCGGAGGTGTCGCGGTCCAGGCGATGGACCAGCCGGGGACGGGCGAGCCCCTCCCCCCAGGCCGACAGGAGCCGGTCGACGTGATTGCGGGTCTTGGTTCCACCCTGGACGGCGAGGCCTGCGGGCTTGTTGAGGGCCAGGACCTCGTCGTCCTCGTGCAGGACCAGGCTGCGGGCATAGGCGGCGTCCCGGGACGGCAGCGCCGGCCGGGGCGCATCGGCGGCGGGCGCATCCGGAAGGGGCGGCACCCGAACCTCATCGCCAGCCTCCAGGCGGGTCTCTGGCCGCACCCGGGCGCCGCCGACCCGGATCTGGCCGGAGCGGGTCAGCTTCTGGATCTGCACCTGGGTCAGATGCGGCCAACGCCGGCGGAACCAGCGGTCCAGCCGCACGCCGCCCTCGCCGGGATCCACGGTCAGGGTGCGGACCTCCCTCATGCGGCGAGCCGGCGCACGAGGAGGAGCCCCAGGAACACGGCCAGCGTGGACAGGACCACGGAGGCGCCTGCGTAGACGGCGGCCTGTCCCCAGGCCCGGCGCTCGACCATCAACAGGGCCTCGAGCGAGAAGGCCGAGAAGGTCGTGAACCCGCCCAGAAGGCCTACGCCGAGGAACAGGCGCACGCGTTCGCCATCCGCGCCGCCTCGCAGGGACAGCCACCCCGCGAGCAGCCCCATCGCCAAGCCGCCTGCGATGTTTGCGGTGAAGGTCGGCCAGGGCCAGGTGGTGAGGAGGCCCCTGCCGAAAGCGACGGACAGGAGGTAGCGCAGGACTGCGCCCGCCCCGCCTCCCGCCGCGACAAGCAGAAGATTGGCAGTCATGGATGCCGCTCCGCGGACGCATCCCGACCTGTCTCAGGAACCTGGAGACCCAGACCTGATACGAGCCCGGCGAAGTCTTCGGGAAGGGGCGCGCGAAGGGTCATGTGTCCGCCCTCCGGGTGCGGAAAAGTCAGGGTCGCGGCATGCAGCATCAGCCTTGGCGCGGGCTGGCCACCGACCACCAGGGCGCCTCCATACCACGCATCGCCGGCGATCGGGCGTTGGATCGAGGCGAGATGGACCCGGATCTGATGCATGCGACCCGTTCGCGGAGAGACTTCCAGGAGGGCCGCCCCATCGGCGGTCGAGAGGGTGCGGTACTGGGTCTCCGCCGCCTCGGCGTCGGGGTGGTCTGCAGCGCAGACCTGCATGCGCGCCTCCCGCCCGGTCTCGACCCGGCGAAGGGCCCCGGTGATCCGCCCCGAGGACGGGACGGGCGGTCCCGGCGCGACCAGGGCGAGGTAGGTCTTGGTGATCTTCCGGGCCATCATGGCCTTGCCGAGGAAGCTCGCCGCCGGCTGGGTGCGGGCGGCGAGGATGACCCCTGAGGTATCCCGGTCGAGGCGGTGGATCAGCCGGGGCCGCGCCTTGCCGGGCCTTGCGAAGGCCCAGAGCATCTCGTCCAGGGTGATCACCTGCCCCCGCCCGCCCTGGCTGGACAGGCCGGCGGGCTTGTTCAGGCCGAGGAGGCTGGCGTCCTCGTGGAACACCATGGCGCGGACAAGGGCGATCTCGTCGGCGCTGAGGGGAACGGGTTTGAGCGGCTTCACAAGGCCATTTAGCGGAGACGCGCCCTGTTCGTCACCCTCGCGCCAAACGGCCTTGCCTCAGTCGCCCGGTTCCAGAGTGATCTTGAACCGGTCGAGCACCTCCTGGATCCGTTGCTGGACCGCAACCCTTCCCTCCATCCAGTCCTCGCGTGTGAGACCCAGGAAGTGGACACCGATCCGGTCGCCATCCTTGACGACGTTCGAACGCCGGAACCCCTCTTCTCTGAAGAGGAACTTGGCATGCATGCGAACGACCGCCGAATTGGACTCCAACACCTCGCAGTTAAGCTTCTCAAGGCCTAACTTGCCGAAGACGAACTCCAGCAGGTGAAACTCAAGGGCGGCGCCGAGACCGCCGCGCGCCTCGGGAGCCAGGTAGAAGGCCCAGTCTGCCGTGCGGTGGAGACGATCTATCGCGGTCACGCTGACAAGTCCCAGGACCTCGCCCTCTGGCGACAGCACGACAAAGACAAGCCTCCGGTCGTCTCCGGAGAGGCCTGCCATCCAGCGGGCATGCTCCTCCTGGGAAATGACATGATCGGTATACATGGCGCCGCGAATGGCCGGATGATTGCGCAGGAGGCGCAAGGCTTCCTGCTGTTCCGCGGTGCATCGGCCAATCGGCCGAAGGACAATCAGCCGAGGGACAGTTGGTTGGGGCCCCTGCGAACTCATCGACGCCCTTCCGGCTTCCGTACCCGCACCTCGGCCCAGCGCGCCAGGCGCTCGCGGACGCGCACCTCGGAACCCTCGCCCCTGGGCTCGTAGAAGGCGTGGCGCACCATGCCTTCCGGGAAATAGTTCTGCCCTGAAAACCCACCCTCGGCGTCGTGGTCGTAGACATAGCCGTCCCCGTAGCCGAGCGACTTCATCAGCCGGGTGGGCGCGTTGAGGATGTGGGCCGGCGGCGGCAGGGAGCCGGTCTCCCGCGCCGCTTTCCTGGCCCTGGAGACCGCCGTGTAGACGGCGTTCGACTTGGGTGCGCAGGCCAGGTGCACGGTCAGTTGGGCCAGGGC
>CAIMLY010000394.1 GCA_903842425.1 uncultured Alphaproteobacteria bacterium
AGATCCTGCCGGGCGCCCCACAGAACCCGCACCTCGTCCCCGGACCGGAGGGGCCGGGCGGCGTCCGGCGCCAGTTCGATCTCGGCGTCGATCCTCTGGGAGGACGGGAAGACGCCCGGGGTGCAGAGGACCTCGCCCACCCTCACCTCGTCCGGGGCGACCCCGCGCAGGGCCGCCGCCACCCGGCCGCCGGCTGGCGCCGCCGCAACCGCCTGGCCATGGACCTGAAGCTGGCGCAGGTGGACCCGGCGACCGGAGGGCTCGAGCACCGCCTCGGTCCCCGTCGGCAGGGCCGCACCCTGGAGGGAGCCGGTGGCCACGGTCCCCGTCCCGGCCAGGCTGAACACCCGGTCGAGGGGCAGGAAGGCGCCTGGCAGGGGCGCAGGAGGCGGGGTGCGCCGGACCAGGGCGCGGATCTCGCCGTTCAGGGCCGCCAGCCCCTCGCCCGTCACCGAGGAGCAGAAGACGACGGGCGCCGTGGCCAGGAAGCTTCCCGCCAGTTCCACCGCCAGCCGGGCCCGGAGGTCGGCGCGCGCCTCCGGCGGGACGAGGTCGACCTTGGTGACCGCCACCAGGCCGTCCCGCAGGCCCAGGAGTCCGGCGATCCGCAGGTGCTCGCGGGTCTGCCGGCCGAAGCCCTCGACGGCGGAGACCACCAGCAGGGCCGCGCGGGCGCCGGCGGCGCCCATCACCATGGCGCGGATGAAGTCCTCGTGGCCGGGGGCGTCCAGGAAGTCGACGTCCCCGGCCGGGTCCTCGCGGAAGGCGAAGCCGAGGGCGATGGAGAGCCCCCTCGCCTTCTCCTCCGGCAGGCGGTCGGTCTCCATGCCGGTCAGCGCACGGACCAGGGCGGTCTTGCCGTGGTTGACGTGGCCGATCACCGCCAGGCCTAGGGGTGGAGGCGGGGCGGCGGTCACCGGTCGGATCCCAGGCGGAGGCGGCGCATAGAGACTCCCTACGTCGAACAAGGGCCAAGGTCATCCGCCTCGCTTGCCCGCCGTCGGGCCGGGTCCCTATAGTCCGGCCTCGAGACGGAGACGCGCCGTGACGCTGAAGACCCCCAAGGCCGCGAGGCCGGACCCCAGGCGCCGCCTTCCGGCCGTGGGCGCGCTCTGCGACGACCCGATCGCCCGCCCCTTGAAGGCCCGCTACGGCGCCGCCGCCCTGACCCGCGCCATCCGCGAGGTTCTGGCCGAGGCCCGGACCCGCATCGCCGCGGACACTGAGGTCCTCCCGACCCCCGGGGCCCTGCTCGAGGCGGTGGAGACCCGCCTGGCCCAAGGGGTCCGCGAGACCCTTTTCCCCGTGATCAACGCCACGGGAGTGGTGATCCACACCAACCTCGGCCGGGCGCCCCTGGCGCCGGAGGCGATAGAGGCGGCGGCGGCGGCGGCGGGCTACGCCAACCTGGAGCTCGACCTGGTCACCGGCCGCCGCTCCTCGCGGCAGGAGCACCTCGATCCCCTGATCGCAGAGATGACCGGCGCTGAGGCCGGGCTTGCGGTGAACAACTGCGCCGGCGCGGTCCTGCTGGCCCTGGCGGCGGTGGCGGAGGGCGCGCCGGTCATCGTGTCCCGGGGCGAGCTGGTGGAGATCGGCGGCGGCTTCCGTGTCCCGGACGTCGTGGCCCAGAGCGGCTCGCGCCTGGTCGAGGTGGGGACCACCAACCGGACCCACCTGCGCGACTACGAGAAGGCCCTGGCCGAACACCCGGACGCGAAGGTCATCCTGCGCACGCATCCGAGCAACTTCAGGATCTCGGGCTTCACCAGCGCCCCGTCCCTGGAGAGCCTGGCCCATTTCGCCCACGCCCACGGCCTGCTGCTGGTGGAGGACCTGGGCGGCGGGGCCCTCGTGGAACTCGCGCCCTTCGGACTCGCGGACGAGCCCACGGTCCAGGACAGCCTCAGGGCCGGGGTGGACCTGGTCCTCTTCAGCGGGGACAAGCTGCTGGGCGGCCCCCAGGCCGGCCTCGCCGCCGGACGCCGGGCCCTTGTCGACCGGCTGGAGGCCCACCCCCTGGCCCGGGCCCTGCGCGTGGACAAGTTGTCGGCCGCCGCTCTGGCGGCGACCCTGCGGCTCTATCGCCCGCCCTGCGATCCCTTCCAGGCCATCCCGGTCCTGCGGATGCTCGTGCAGGACGCCGCGACCCTCGGTGGCCGGGCAAGCGCCCTGAAGGCGCAGATCGCAGGCATCGAGGCCCTTGAGGTCGAGTTCGTGGAGACCGAGGGCTATGCGGGCGGCGGCGCCCTGCCCATGCTGCCCCTTCCCGGTCGCGCCCTGGCCCTGCGAACCCCGCAGCTGGGCGCCGAGGACCTCGCCCTGCGCCTGCGCACCGGCCGCATCCGGGTGCTTGGACGGATCGAGCAGGACCGGGTCCTGATCGACCTGCGGACCGTCGATGACGTCGAGATCCCCGCCCTGGCCAGGGCGATCCGCGAGGCGCTGGACCTGGGCGGTTAGGCCCGGTTCCGCCGGGAGCAGGCGCCTCGGAGGCGCCCGCACATCTTCTGGCTTGCCGGCCTCCCTTGACGTCAACCGATCCATCGTGCTTCTAAGTTGCGAATGCTTCTCAATCTAGGCTGCCTGCCGCGGGCCGCCGTCAGCCGAGTGTCCCGATCCGTGAAAACCGCCCTGCCGCTTCTCGCCGTCGCTATCCTTGGCCTTGCCGCCTGCTCCGCCCCTCCCCCCTCGGAGACGGTGGTGAACGTCTATACGGCCCGGCACTACGACAGCGACCTTGCGCTCTACGAGCAGTTCACCCGGGAGACCGGCGTCAAGGTCAACAGGATCGAGGGAAAGGCCGACGAGCTTGTCGCGCGGATGAAGGCCGAGGGCGCCAACAGCCCGGCCGACCTCTTCATCGCCGCCGACGCCGGGGCCCTCTGGCGGGCCCAGCAGGCGGGGCTGTTCCAGCCGGTGAAGTCGGACACGCTGGAAGCCCGCGTGCCCGCCGGGCTCCGCGAGCCTGGCGGCGCCTGGTACGGGTTCTCCCGGCGGGCGCGGGTCGTGGCCTACGATTCCGCCCGGGTGAAGCCCGGGGAAGTCGACGACTACGCCAAGCTGGCCGGGCCGAGGTTCCGCGGGAAGATCTGCGTCCGCTCCTCGGACAGCATCTACAACCTCTCGCTGGTCGGCGCCCTGATCGAGGCCTGGGGTCCGCAGAGGGCGGAGGCCTGGGCCCGGGGCGTGGTCGCCAACATGGCCCGTCCCCCCGAGGGCGGAGACCGCGACCAGATCCGAGCCGTCGCAGCCGGGGTCTGCGAAGTCGCCATCACCAACAGCTATTACTACCTGCGCATGGCGTCCGGGGAGGACGAGGCGGACCGGGCGGTCACCGGGAAGGTCAAGCTGGCCTTCCCCAGCCTCGACGGACAGGGAACCCATGTAAACATCGCCGGCGCCGGCGTGACGCAGAACGCCCCGAACCGGGACAACGCCATCCGACTGCTGGAGTTCCTGACCTCGGCGGAGTCGCAGACCCACATCGCCGTGAACAACTCGGAGTTCCCGGTCACGCCGGACCTGGGGCCGCCGGAATCCCTCAAGGACTACGCGGGCTTCAAGGCCCACCCGATGAGCGTCGCCGCCTTTGCCCGCAGGCAGCCTGAGGCCCAGACGGCGATGAGCGCGGCGGGCTGGCGCTGAGGCCCCTCCGGCCCTCCCGGACCTCCGGCTCTCCGGTCCTTGGCCTCCTCGCCGCCGGCGCGGCGGCGCTGGTCCTGCTGCCCCTGGCGGGCGTCGTGGCCGCGGCCCTGGGGCCAGGAACGGCGAACATCCCCGGGCGCGACATCCTGCGGTACGCAACGACGACGGCCATCCTGGCCGGGGCGGTGGGCCTGCTGACGGGGATCGCAGGCGCCGCCGCCGCCTGGCTGGTCGTGATGCACCGGTTTCCGGGACGGGCCCTGTTCACCTGGGCCCTGGCCCTGCCCCTGGCCATGCCCGCCTTTGCAGTCGCCTATGGATACGCCGACCTGCTGGACGTCGCCGGCCCGCTCCGCAGCACCCTGCGGGACCTCACGGGCCGGGACCTTCCGTTCGAGATCCGCAGCACGGGCGGCGCCATCCTCGTCCTGTCCGCAGCCTTCTATCCCTATGTCTACCTGGCCATGCGCGCCGCCTTCCTGAACCTGCCTGGGGCCATCCTGGACGCCGCCACCCTGCTCGGCTGCCGGGGCCCCGCCATCATCTTCCGGGTGGCCCTGCCCCTGACGCGCCCCGCCCTCGGCGCCGGCGTGGCGCTGGCGGTCATGGAGACCCTGGCGGACTACGGCGCCGTGCACTTCCTCAGCGTGCAGACCCTCACCACCGGCGTGGTCCGGGCCTGGTCGGTCTTTGGGTCGACGGCCAGCGCGGCCCGCTTCGCCCTGCCCCTGCTGGCCGCAGCGGCGGTCCTGCTGTGGATCGAGCGGGCGGGACGCCGAGGGCGGACCCACGAGACCGGCAAGACCCGCTGGCGGGGACCGGAGGCGACGCCCCTGGGCCGGCCAGCCGGCCTGGCCGCCGCCGCCTTCTGCCTCTTCCTGCTGTCCGCAGGCCTGCTGGTCCCGGCGGGCTGGCTGGTCGCCAACCTCTGGGACCAGGCTCCCGACTGGAGGCGCCTCGCGGCCGCCGCCCGCAACAGCGTGGGCCTGGCGGCGGCCGGGGCGCTGTTCACGGTGGCCCTCGCCACCCTCCTGGCCCTCGGCTCTGAGCGCCGGCCCCTGGCCGTCCGGGTGGCCAGCCTCGGCTACGCCACGCCGGGCGCGGTCATGGCGATCGGACTCCTCGCCCCGGCGGGGGTGATCTGGAGCCTGTTCCCGGGATCCGGGACGGCGCTGGCCCTGGTCGTACTGGTCATGGCCTATGCCGCGCGCCTCATGGCCGCGGCGCTGGAGCCCATCGACGCCGGGTTCGCAAGGATCAGCCCCTCCCTCACCCAGGCGGCCCGCCTCCTGGGCCGCGGAGAACTGGCCAGCGCGCTGGCGGTTCGACTGCCGCTGGCGTCGGGCTCCCTCCTTACGGCCGGGCTCATCGTGCTGGTGGATATCCTCAAGGAGCTGCCCGCCACCCTGGTCCTGCGCCCCTTCAACTTCGACACCCTGGCCGTGATCGCCAGCAACTACGCCCTTGACGAGCGGCTGGGCCAGGCCGGCCCGCCCTCCCTCATGATCCTGTTCCTGTCCCTGCCCGCTGTGATCTGGCTGACCGGCCGGATCTCGTCCACCACCCCGACGGCCCGCCGGGAGATCCGCCCATGACCCCTCTCCTCGAACTCCGCCAGGTCTCCCGCCGGTTCGCGCCGCGCACGGTGGTCGACGGCGCCAGCCTGGAGCTCTTCCCGGGACGGATCACCTGCCTGCTGGGCCCCTCCGGCTGCGGAAAGAGCACCCTCCTGCGCATGATCGCCGGCCTGGAGACCCCGGACCTTGGCGAGATCTGGATCGGGGGCGGGATCGTCGCCTCCCCGGCCGGGTCCCTGTCGCCTGGGGACCGGGGGGTGGGACTGGTCTTCCAGGACAACGCGCTCTTCCCCCACCTGGACGTCCAGGGAAACGTCGGCTTTGGCCTGACCGGCCTGTCCCGCGAGGACCGGACCCGGGAGGTGCTCCGGCTGCTCGACCAGTTCCAGGTCCGGCGACTGGCGGCGGCGTGGCCGCACAGCCTGTCAGGGGGCGAGCAGCAGAGGGTGGCGATCGCCCGGGCCCTGGCGAGGGCCCCCGCCCTCCTCCTGCTGGACGAGCCCTTTTCCGGGCTGGACGGGGTCCTGAAGGAGACTGTCCGGGGCGCCCTCCTGGAGGACCTCAGGCGCCTGGGAACGACCGTCCTGGTGGTCACCCACGATCCCGAGGAGGCCCTGGCCATCGCCGATGACCTGATCCTGATGTCGGAGGGGAAGATCCTGCAGGCGGGGGCGCCGGAAGAGGTCTACCGCCGGCCGGCCAGCCTGGTCGCCGCACGGTTGCTGGGTGAAATGGTGGTCATTCCCGGCCGGATCACGGCGGGCCGGATCGAGACGCCCCTGGCGACCCTCCCCGCCCCTGGCCTGCCGGACGGTCCCGCCCGGCTTGGACTTCGCCCGGAGGCCCTGTCCGCCGGCGAGACCGGGGTCGCCGCCAGGGTCGTGAGGACCCGTTTCGCCGGCGACGGCCACCGCCTCACAGTCGACGTGGGAGGGATCGAGGTCCCGCTGCGGTGGCGCTCGACCCCGCCGCCGCCCGGCGCCAACGTCCGGATCGACGTCGACACCGCCGACGCCGTCCTGTTCGGCCCGGACGGAGACGTCGCCGTCAGCGGGCGTCTTCCCGCAGGTTGATGAAGGGCGCGCCGCCGGAACCGGTGACCTGGGGCATCTTGCCGTCCCACTTCTCCACCGCCTTCAGGTCCACGTAGCGCGGGTTGGCGGCCAGGGCCTGGTTGATGATCCGGATCGACTCCGCCTCGCCGCGGGCCGCGGCGATCTGGGCTTCGGCCTGGGCCTGGGCCTTGGCCACCTGGGCGCGGGCGGTCAGGGTCTCCTGGTCCGTACGGGTCTTGGCCTGGATGGCCTGGAGGATGACGTCCGGGTAGCGGATGGTGCCGATCCAGTCGAGCTGGCTGACCACCACGCCGAACTTGGCCCACTTGGCGGAAACCCGGGCGAGGGCGCGCTGGATGACCACCTGGCGGCCGCCGGAATAGAGGGCGTCCACATTGACCTTCTCGGCCTCTGCGGCGATCGCCGAGCGCACGTCATTGCGGATCGGTCCGTCGAGCAGCTGGTCGAAGGTCAGGCGGTAGGTCTCGTAGAGCTTGGGCGCCGAACCCCGGGTGACCTGCAGGGTGATGGCCACGTCGGCGGTCATCGGCAGGCCCGTGTTGTCGGCGAAGGCGATCTCCTCGTTCTCGGGACCGCGCTCATCGGCTTCACGGGTGTAGCTGTAGGTCCGCTGGATCACGGGGAACTCGACGATCCTCTCGCCGACGCCGCGGAAGTGCCAGCCGGACGGCAGGGGCTGCGGATCCACGCCCGCCGTGGGGCCAAGGGTCCGGATCTTCACCCCGACATTGCCGGGCTCCACGGTCTTGCCCGCGGCGATGATGACGACAAGCACAAGCGCCAGGGCCGCGAAGGCGGCGGACAGGCGGCGGATCAGCAGGACGTTTGGAATGGTCGCACCCCTTTGGTTCAGACCTCCCAGATGTGAACGACAGGCGACCTCTTCAAGGCTTGTCGCCCAAAGGGGGCAGGCCGGAGGCCAAGGCCCTCTGACCCCGGCCGGTCAGGCGCCCGTCTCCATGGGCAGGTCCGGATCGCGGGTCCACTCGGACATGGATCCGTCGTAGACGGCGACTGAGGGATGTCCCAGCCGGGTCAGGGCCAGGGCGTCCATGGTCGCCGAGATGCCGCCGCCGCAATAGACGATGACCCTCGGGCGCTGGAGGGCGCCGACGCCTTCGAAGAGGGCGCGCAGGTCCTCGTCGCTACGGTAGAGGCCGTCCGCGTCCAGAAGGGCGGCGTAGGGGACGTTGCGACTGCCCTTGATGTGACCCTTGCGGCCGTAGTTGACCTCCGCCTCGCCACTGTGGACGCCGGCGGGCAGGGCGTTGACCGTGCAGACCGCGCCGTCGTCGATGGCCGCCAGGACGTCCTGTCGGTCCGCCCAGGCGCCCGGGCGCTCGGCGATGCGGACCGGGCATGCCGGATAGGTCCGGGTCCCGGCCTCGACGGCGCGGCCCTCGGCCGTCCAGCGGGCGAAGCCGCCGTCGAGGACGGCGACCTCCGTGAAGCCCGCCGCCCTCAGGACCCACCAGAGGC
>CAIMLY010000395.1 GCA_903842425.1 uncultured Alphaproteobacteria bacterium
ACCTTGCGGCCGCGGAGACCCGGATCCGGGGCCTGCGCGACACGGCCATGGCCAGCGTCGGTGACATCGCCGTCGACACGGCCGGCGCCATGGTGGAGCGTCTCACCGGAACTGCGGCCACCGCCGCCGACCTGCGGGCCGCCGCCAAGGGAGCCGCCTGATGAATCCCTTCCACATCTCTTTCGACCCCTCCAAGGCGGACACCTGGGTCGGCGTCGGCCTGCTGATCTTCCTGGGCATCGTCATCTTCGTGGCCAAGGCGCCCAAGCTGATCGCCGCCCAGCTGGACGCCCAGCGGGACACCATCCAGAACGACCTGGACGAAGCCGCCCGCATCCGCGCGGAGGCCGAGCGTCTCCTGGCCGAACTCAAGGCCGAGCGCGCCCAGGCCGAGGTCCAGGTCCGGGACATGCTGGCCGCGGCCGAGGAACAGGCCCGGGCCTATGAGACCGACGCCAGGGCCCGGCTCGAGGAGTCCCTCGCCCGCCGCCAGCAGCTGGCTGAGCGCAAGATCGCCAACGCCGAGGCCCAGGCCGAGGCCGAGGTCCGCGCCGCCGCCGTCGATCTGGCCGCCCGGATGGCCGAGCAGGTCCTCGCCGGCCGCCTCGCCGGCGCCAAGTCCGACCCGTTGGTGGATCGGGCCATCCCGCTGATCGCGCAGAAGCTCGGCTGACCGCGCCAGGGCGGGGCCGCCTTCAGGGTCCCCGCTCCCTGCCGCCACGCCCCCCCTCCGACGCGCTGCGAGCGCCGCCTCCCGCCTGGGGGAATGACGGCGCCCAGGGTGCGCGCTGTCCAGGGAAGCCTAGTCCGGCGTCCGCCGGCGGCCCTTCATCCTCTTCCGCGTCTTCACCAGGAACCGGTAGCGCCTTGGCAGGGCCAGGCGCTCGACCCTGAGCGCCTGCTGCC
Source organism: uncultured Alphaproteobacteria bacterium (assembly GCA_903842425.1). Lineage (GTDB taxonomy): Bacteria > Pseudomonadota > Alphaproteobacteria > Caulobacterales > Caulobacteraceae > Phenylobacterium. The sequence goes on from CAIMLY010000395.1 coordinate 907, forward strand.
AGGCGAAGGGAATGATCTCCGGATCGCGCCGGAGCAGGCGCCGGAGCGGCCTGACGAATTTCGGGTGGCGGTTCTGGAGCCGGACGAACTCCCGCTTGGCCCGGAAGGACCCCCGAAGGACCATCATCAGGCCGATGACGGTCAGGGGAAGGCCGAGGGGCCCCGGAAGCGGCGCCAGTACGATACCCGCCACCACAAGGACCAGCCCTCCGACTGTCAGCCCGGTGCGCGCCATCCCGGACAGGAAGGCGCGCGCGAAGGCGTCCGCCTCGCGGTAGACTGACGATCGCTTGCTGGGGCCCTCCGACACAGGCTCAGTTCCGGTCCATCAAGACGGCCGGAGAGGTCCGGGCCGCCGGGGAAATGCAGATATGGGGTCTGGAGGCGACAGGAAAATGGCGCCGGAGATACACCTCACGCGGCAGCAATCCAGGACCGCGCCGCAGGACGCCGCCACGCCGCCGGCGCGGCTCCGGAGAAGACAGTTCCACGGTCGTCTGACCCCGAATCACAACCTCCGGGGGACCACTCCCCCCGAAGACCTCCAGCCTATGGGGTTCCGCCCGTCGCACGTAAACCCGCCCGGAGGCGGCCCGGGGTCCCGCCGGGTCGCCCGGGGCCTCTATTCGGCCGCGAGCGGCGCCGGCGCCACACCCGGCTCCTGCGGCCGCCAGGTGAGCCGCGGCTTGCGGGCGGCCAGGGTCTCGTCCAGGCGCCTCAGGGGCGCCAGGTGCGGCGCAGAGGTGAAACGCTCCGCATCCCCCGCAAGGGCTGCGCCGGCCAGGGCGAGGAGGGCGTCGCAGAAGCGGTCCAGCTCGGCGAGGGACTCCGACTCCGTCGGCTCGATGAGCATGGCCCCATGCACCACCAGCGGGAAGTACATGGTCATGGGGTGGAAGCCCTCGTCGATCATGGCCTTGGCGAAGTCGAGGGTGGTGATCCCGGTCCCCTCCAGCCAGTGGTCGTCGAACAGGGCCTCGTGCATGCAGGGGCCGTCCGGGAAGGCGGCGCTCATCACCCCCGACAGGCGGGCCTTGATGTAGTTGGCGTTGAGCACGGCGTCTTCGGCCGCCTGGCGAAGGCCGTCGGCGCCGTGGCTCAGCATGTAGGCGTAGGCCCGGACGTACATGCCCATCTGGCCATGGAAGGCGGTCATGCGGCCAAAGGCCTGGGACGCCTCGGCCTCGGTCTCCTCCACCAGCCGGAATCCCTCCGCCCCATGAACCACCCAGGGTGTGGGGGCGAAGGGCGCCAGGGCCTCGGAAAGGACCACGGGGCCGGAGCCCGGCCCACCCCCGCCATGGGGCGTGGAGAAGGTCTTGTGCAGGTTGATGTGCATGGCGTCGACGCCCAGGTCGCCGGGCCGGACCCGTCCGACGATGGCGTTGAAGTTGGCGCCGTCGCAGTAGAAGTAGGCGCCCGCCGCGTGCGTCAGGCGGGAAATCTCCAGGATGTCCCGCTCGAACAGGCCGCAGGTGTTGGGATTGGTGACCATGATGGCCGCCACCTCGTCGCTGAGCTTGGCGGCGAGGTCGGCCAGGTCCACGCGCCCGTCCGCCGTCTGGCCGATCTCCACCACCTCGTAGCCGACGAAGGCGGCCGTGGCGGGGTTTGTGCCGTGGGCCGAGGTGGGGGTCAGCACCAGCCGCCGCCGGGTCTGGCCGGCCGCCGCATGGGCGGCGCGGATGGCCAGGAGGCCACAGAGCTCGCCATGGGCGCCCGCCTTGGGCGACAGGGCCACGGCGGGCATGCCGGTCAGGGTCTTCAGCCAGTGGGCCAGCCGGTCCATCAGGTCCAGTGCGCCCTGGACCGCCGACACCGGCGCCAGGGGATGCAGGTCCGCAAAGCCCGGCAGGCGCGCCAGCTTCTCATTGAGCCGCGGGTTGTGCTTCATCGTGCACGAGCCCAGCGGATAGAGGGCCAGGTCGATGGCGTGGTTTTTCTGGCTCAGGCGCACATAGTGCCGCACGGTCTCCGGCTCGGAGAGGCCCGGCAGGCGCAGGGGCTCGACCCGGACCAGGCCGGCCAGGTCGTCGGCGCCGGACTCGGGAGCGGGCAGGTCCACGCCCGTCCCGTCCCAGGAGTTGCGATCGAAGATCAGCGCCTCGTCCTGGAGCAGGCCGCGCCCGCCGGTCAGCGAGGCGAAGCCCTGGCCGGGGACGTCGGAAACGGGCCGGGTGGGACGGCCGACGGAATTGAGGCTCATCAGCGGATCCTCCGGGACAGGGCGGCGACGAGGGCGTCGATGTCGCCGGTCGTGGTGGTTTCGGTGGCGGCCAGCAGCAGGACGTCGTCCATACCGGCGGAGGGGTCGAGCCGCGAGACCGGCACGCCCGCCAGGATCCCCTCCCCGGCCAGGTCCTCGACCAGGGCGGCGGCGGAGCCGGGGACCCGGACCGCCACCTCGTTGAAGAAGCGCGGCGTCAGGACGTGAAGGCCCGGGACCCCGGCCAGGGCTCCTGCAAGGGTCCGGGCGCGCCCGTGATTCACCTCGGCGAGCCGCCTCAGGCCCGTCCCGCCCAGCAGGGTCATGTGGATCGAGAAGGCCAGGGCGCAGAGGCCGGAGTTGGTGCAGATGTTCGAGGTCGCCTTCTCCCGCCGGATGTGCTGCTCGCGGGTGGAGAGGGTCAGGACAAAGCCCCGGCGGCCCTCGGCGTCCACGGTCTCGCCGCAGAGCCGGCCCGGCATCTGGCGCACGAACTTCTCGCGGCAGGCGAAGAGGCCCACATAGGGCCCGCCGAAGTTCAGGCCGACGCCAAGGGACTGGCCTTCGGCCACGGCGATGTCGGCGCCCATCTCGCCGGGGGACTTCAGCAGGCCCAGGGACACGGCCTCGGTGGTGACCACCACCAGGAGGGCGCCCGCGGCGTGGGCGGCCTCGGCGATGGCGGTGACGTCGGTGACCGTGCCGAAGACGTTGGGCGTCTGGACGACCACGCAGGCGGTCTCGGAGTCGATGGCGGCCAGGACGTCGGCCTCGGCGTCGACCGCCGCCGGCCGCCGGGCGATCTCCATGCCCTCGGCGGTCGCGATGGTGCCGGTGACGGCGGCGTACTGCGGGTGAAGGCCGCCGGACAGGACCGCCTTGCGCCGGCGGGTGACCCGCCGGGCCATCATCACCGCCTCGGCGCAGGCCGTGGAGCCGTCGTAGAGCGAGGCGTTGGCCACCTCCATGCCGGTCAGGGCGGCGACCTGGGTCTGGAACTCGAACAGGACCTGCAGGGTCCCCTGGGCGATCTCGGGCTGGTAGGGCGTGTAGCTGGTCAGGAACTCCGACCGCTGGATGATGTGGTCCACCGTGGCCGGGACCTGGTGCCGGTAGGCCCCCGCCCCGCAGAAGAAGGGGCCCGCGCCAGCGGGCCGGTTCCGCGCCGCCAGGGCGGAGAGTTCACGCTCGACCTCGATCTCGCCGGCGTGGCGGGGCAGGTCGACGGGGGCGGACAGGCGCGCCGGGGCGGGCACGTCGGCGAAGAGGTCGTCGACGCCCTTGGCGCCGATGACCCCCAGCATGTGGCGGCGGTCCGCCGCGTCCAGCGGGAGGTAACGCATGGCTCAGAGGGTCTCCAGGAAGGCGTCGTAGGCAGCGCGGTCCATCAGGGCGTCGTACTCGGCCCGGTCGGCGATCCGCACCCGGGCGAACCAGCCGCCGGCCTCGGGCTCGGCATTGACCGTCTCGGGCGCGCCGGCCAGGTCACCGTTGGCCTCGACCACCTCGCCGGAGAGGGGGGCATAGACGTCGGAGGCGGCCTTGACGCTCTCGACGACCGCCATGCCCTCGCCAGCCTTCAGGGCGCGGCCAGGCTCGGGCGTCTCGACATAGACCACGTCGCCCAGCTGCTCGGCGGCATAGGCGGTGATGCCGACGGTGGCGACGTCGCCGTCCAGGGCGACCCATTCATGGTCCTTGGTGAAGCGCATGGGGAAGGTCCTTTCAGGGCCGGCGGACATAGCGGTGGGGGACGAAGGGCAGGTCGGTGGTCTCGACGGGCCAGGTGCGGCCGCGGACCACCACGCCCAGCCTCTGGCCCGGAACGCAGAGGGCGGGCGGGGCGAAGCCGATGGCGATGGGCGCCCCGAGGGTGGGCGAGAAGCCGCCGGAGGTGACGACGCCGACCTCGGCGCCATCGGCGTCGACGATCACCGCGCCTTCACGGGCGGGGGCGCCTTCCAGCACCTTCAGGGCGATCCGGGCCCGGGTCGGGGCGCCGGAAACTTCGGCCAGGATCCGGGCTGCGCCGGGGAAATCGCCACGCCGGCGGCGGGACGGGGAAAGGGCGAAGGCCAGGCCCGCCTCGATGGGGCTCACCGAGGGGTCCACGTCGTGTCCGTAGAGAGGCAGGCCCGCCTCCAGGCGCAGGGAATCCCGGGCGCCCAGGCCGATCGGGCGGACACGTTCATCTGCCAGCAGGGCAGCCCACACCCGGGGTGCCTCGGCGGCGGGCAGGGAGATCTCGAAGCCGTCCTCGCCCGTGTAGCCCGAGCGCGAGACGATCAGGTCGACCCCGCCGAAGCCGGTCAGGGCGGCACTGTCCATGAAGGCCATGCCTGAGGCCGCCGGTACATGCGCCGCCAGGACCGCCGCCGCCTCAGGTCCCTGCAGGGCCAGGAGGGCGTGGTCCTCGATCCGGACAAGACGGGCGTCACCGGACAGCTGCGCGTCCAGGAAGCGGAAGTCCGCGTCCTTGCAGGCCCCATTCACCACGATGAACAGGCCCTGGTCGTCCGGGCGGGCGGCCATCAGGTCGTCGAGGATCCCGCCCGTGTCGTTGAGCAGGACAGAATACTTTTGCCGACCGGGTTTGAGGGCCGCGAAATCCCCCGGGGTAACGCCCTCGAAAGCCGACGTGGCGTCCGCCCCGAGGATCCGCGCCTGACCCATGTGGGAGACGTCGAACAGGCCTGCGGACGTCCGGGTCCAGGCGTGCTCCTTCATCACCCCGTCGGGGTACTGGATGGGCATGTCGTAGCCCGCGAAGCCCGCCATGCGCGCGCCCGCGGCCAGGTGGGCCGCGTGCAGGGGCGTGCGCTTCAGTTCGGGTTCGCTCATCAGGGACTCCCGGCGACGACAGACGACCGCGCACCGGCCTGACCGATGCGCTTCGCCCCCGCTGTCCTTGGCACCTGAGAGATTTCAGCTGGCCCGGAGGGTATCCGGGGGCCTTGCTCCTTCGGCGAGCGGCGGGACGGACCCGTCGCTGCTTTCCAGCGTTCCTTCGCCTCCGCGGTCCTTTTGCCTGAGCGTTTCCGGGGCGGTTGCGCCTTCGGCTCCGGGACGGGCCCGGTCTCTCCCGCGAGAGTCGTCCGCACGGTGTGCGATGCCCCCCGGGGAGTCAATGAGTCGGGGCCCGGGATCGGGATTGTCCACAGGTTGC
>CAIMLY010000396.1 GCA_903842425.1 uncultured Alphaproteobacteria bacterium
CTCCCCCAAGGGGGAGGTGCACCGGGGCAAGGCCCCGGGCCGGAGGGGGTCAGCGGCGGTCCTCCCGGGACGCGCGACGCGCGAAGCCAGAGGTTGTAGGCTGCCGCCCATGCGCAGCCTTCATGCCCTGCCCCTCCTGCTCCTGCTCGCCGCCGCCGCGCCGGCGCCGCCGCGCCTGGCCCTGCCCATCGCCTGCGCGCCGGGTTCGGACTGCTTCCTGCAGAACCATGTCGACCGCGATCCCGGCCCGGGGGCGCGGGACTTCCGCTGCGGCGGCCAGACCTACGAGGCCCACACGGGCACGGACATCCGCCTGACCGACCACGCCGCGCGCCTGCTCGGGGTCGACGTCCTGGCCGCGGCGCCCGGTCGGGTGGTGCGGCTGCGCGACGGCGAGCCGGACGTCTCGGTGAAGGACCCCGCCGCCCCGCCTGTCGCCGGTCGCGAGTGCGGCAATGGCGTCGTCATCGACCATGGCGGCGGCTGGGAGACCCAGTCCTGCCACCTGGCCCGGGGCTCGATCCGCGTGAAGGTGGGCCAGGAGGTCGCCGCCGGCCAGCCCATCGCCCGGGTCGGCCTGTCGGGAAACACCGAGTACCCCCACCTGCACCTCACCGTCCGCCAGGGGGCGCGGACCGTGGATCCCTTCCTGCCCGACGGCGGGGTGGCCTGCTCGGTCGGGGCTGGCGGCGGCGGGCTCTGGACGCCTGCGGCGGCGGCGGCCCTGGCCTACCGCGCGGGCGGGGCCGTGCTGAACGCCGGCTTCGCTGACGGCCCGGTGGACAACGCCCGGGTGGAGGCCGGCGGCCCGCCGCGACCGGGACGCGCATCCCCCGCCCTGGTGGCCTATGTCCGCGCCATCAACCTGCAGGGGGGCGACCGGCCGACCCTGACCCTCACCGGGCCGGACGGCACCGTGCTGGCCCGCAGCGAGGGCTCGGCCCTCGACCGCAACAAGGCCCAGTGGCTGCTCTACGCCGGCAAGCGAGCTCGGCCCGGCGGCTGGCCGCCGGGCCTCTACCGGGCCGACTACGCCGTCCTGCGGAACGGACAGGCCGTCCTGTCCCGCAGCTTCGACCTGAGGCTCTGAGCCCCGGACCTCAGGCGACGAAGTCGCCGAAGGTCAGGCCCAGGCTCGTCCCCGTCAGCTGGATCACCGTGTCGATGACGTTGTCGCCGTTGGTGTCGGCGAAGACGAAGGTGTCCGTCCCCGCCTCGGTGACGACGATGTCCTGGCTTCCTGCCGTAATGGCCGTGGTCGCCGCCGTCAGGGCGGCGGCGTAGCTGGCCGCCGTCGTGAAGGCCGTGTTCAAGCCGTCGCCGGTCACGCCGAGGGCGATGGCATCATCCGCGGCCACGAAGTCGGTGATGACCTCCAGGCTGCCCAGGGTGGTCGAGGACGCGTCGCCGGGGGCGAAGACGAAGCGGTCGGAACCCGCGCCCCCGCTCAGGGTGTCGCTGCCGGTACCACCGACCAAGGTATCGGCATCGTCCCCCGCGAAGAGCGAGTCCGCGCCGCCGCCGCCGAGCACACTGTCGGTCCCCGCGAGGCCGCTGATCGTATCCGCCGCGGAAGAGCCCGTCAGGGTCTCGGCGCCCAGCGCCCCGTCAAGGTTGATGGACAGGTTGGCCAGGCCGGTCAGGCCGGCCAGGCTCGCGGCGCCTCCCGTCGCCGCCGTGACGTTCAAGGCTTCAGTCCCACCGCCTGCCGTACCGTTGATCGCCCAGGTCTGGCCCGCCACCTGGGCGGCGGTCAGGGTCAGGGCGGCGCCGTCGGCGAGGGAGAAGGCTTCGACGCTCGTGAAGGCCACGCTTGTGAGGTTGGTGTTCGACGCGAGGCGCACCGTGTCCGTGCCGTTTCCGCCATTCACCGTCTCCCCCACCGCAGTGTCCGGCGTGCCGTTGTAGACGAAGGTGTCGTTGCCATCGCCGCCGGCCATGATGTCGAGCCCGAGGCCGCCGGTGATCGTGTCCGTTCCCAGCGATCCGGTCAGGACCTCGTCGCCCGCCGCCCCGACAAGGGAGATCCCGGCGTTGGTCACCGCCGTGAAGGTCGACAGGTCGACCGTGGCGCCGGAGGCGGCGTTCACCACCATCGTCTCAGCCGCACCGCCAGCGACGCCCGTGACCGTCCACGCCAGACCGGTGACCTGGGCCCCGGTGAAGGTGGCCGTCTGGCCGCTGGCGATGGACACGCCATCGATGTTCAGCATGACCAGGCCGGTCAGGTCCGTGCTGGCGGTCACCAGGAGGGTGTCCGTGCCGGAGGTCCCGTCCACGGTCTCGCCCGTGGTCACTTCCGAGGTCCCGCCGAAGGCGAAGACGTCAATGCCCAGGCCGCCGATCACGCTGTCGTTGCCGGCGCCGCCGCTGAGGGTGTCATTGCCGGTATCGCCGACAAGGGTGTCATTGCCGCCAAGGCCCTGGATCGACTCGTCACCCGTCCAGCCGGTGATGAACTGGTTGCTGCCGTCGCCGACGACGCGGACCGCCACACCGGAATAACCCTGCGACGACGGCAGGGTATAGGACGCCGCGGTGACGTTGACCGTCAGGGTCGAGCCGGAGCCGCCGGAGACCGTCGGCAGGGTGGCGAGCTGGGCGGTCGAGATCGTGGCGTCCTGGCCTGCGGCGATGGACAGGGCATCGATGTTGTTGAAGGCCACGGTGCTGTTGAA
>CAIMLY010000397.1 GCA_903842425.1 uncultured Alphaproteobacteria bacterium
CCCCCTGATGGGGAGCAGTTAAGCAGCGCCAATTCCTCTCCCAAGTGGGAGGTCCGGAGGGGGTCAGCCGTCCTGTCGCGCCGCCAGGGTCTTCTGCTCGGCCTGGACCTGTTCGAGAAGGGCCTTTGCCTTGGACTCGGCGGCGGCGTCCCTGCGGTTGCGGGCGTCGATGAGGGCGGCGGTGGCCTCCATCTCGCGGACAGGCAGGAAGTGGCCGTCGTCGGCGACCTTGAAGGGGCCGGTCTGGATCGCGCGCATGACCTCTCGCTGCCGCTTCGCCTCGTCGGTGTCGCCGACGCCGTACGAGAGGATGAAGTCGCGGATCCTGGCCTTCAGGGCCGGGTCCAGGTCCTTGCGCCAGACCATCGGGTCCTCGGGCAGGGTGGGCGAGCGCCAGACCACCTCGATGGCCGCCACCGCCTTCTGCGCCGCCTCGGTCTTCTGGTCGGCGAGCCGGGCGATGGACTGGGAGTTGTTGGTGGCCGCATCCAGCTGGCCCATGGCCACGGCGAAGAGGTTGGCCTCGTGGTTGGCGCTGCGCACGGTCTTGAAGCAGGTCTCGGGGCGGATGTTCCGCGGCCCGAACAGCCAGGTCATGGGCGCCAGCGTCCCGGAGGTCGACTTGGCGTCCCCCATGGCGAAGTTGAGCGTCCGGTCGCAGGCCAGGATCCGGTCCAGGGTCAGGCCCGAGCCCTTCTTCACCACGATCAGGGCCTGGTAGCCGTCCGGCCCCTCGGGCTTGGTGGTGCGGGCGAAGACCTCGCCGCCGGACCTCCGCACGGCCTCCAGGCCCGCCTGGTTGGTGAACCAGCCCACATCGGTCTGCCGGAAGCGCATGGCCTCGATCAGGGCCGTGTAGTTGGTGCCGTAGAAGGGCTCGATCTTCAGGCCCGTGGCCTTCTCCATGTCGGCCAGGAAGGGGGTCCAGGCGCCCTGGGCGGCCTGGATGTTCTCGGTGGACATGATGGAGAAGCGCACCGTCCCCGGGGGCGGGCCGGCGGGCGCCCTGGGCTGGCAGGCGGCCAGGACGAGGCCGGCGAGGAGAAGAAGGGCGAGGCGGGGGACGGACATGGGCGGGCTCCGGACGCGCGGCGCTCTGGCGCGCTGAGAGGCGACTGAACCCCCGTTTCGGGTCGCTCCGCAAGGCGCCGCCGGTGCGCTGCGGGCTTGAGGACGCCGCCAAGGAAGGCTAACGCCCCCGTCATGCCCGTTCCCACCGACCTGTCCCGGCTCGCCCTGCCCGCCCGCGAGGCCCGCTCCTGGCCCTTCGAGCAGGCCCGCCTCCTGCTGGACCGGATCCTGCGCCTGCGCCTCGACGACGCCGGCCGCGACCTGGCCGCCGCCCTCCTGGCCCAGGGCCGACCGGACGAGGCCGTCGCCGCCCTGCCCGCCCTGCGCGAACCCGTGATCTTCCAGTGCGGCTACGGCGCCTCGGGCCTCCCGCACATGGGCACCTTCGGCGAGGCCGCCCGGCCGACCATGGTGCGCACCGCCTTCCGCGCCCTGACCGGCGAGACCATCCCCACCCGGCTGATCGTCTTCTCCGACGACATGGACGGCTTCCGGAAGATCCCCGAAAACGTGCCCAACCGCGAGGCGCTGGAGCTGGACCGCGACAAGCCGGTGACCAGCGTCCGCGACCCCTTCGGCCTGTACGAGAGCTTCGGCGCCCACAACAACGCCCGCCTGCGCGCCTTCCTCGACGGCTTCGGCTTCGACTACGACTTCATGTCCTCCACCGAGACCTACCGGTCCGGGCGGCTGGACGCGGTGCTGCTGAAGGTGCTGGAGCGCTTCGACGCCATCCAGGGGGTCATGCTGCCCACCCTGGGCGAGGAGCGCCGGGCCACCTATTCGCCCTTCCTACCCATCAGCC
>CAIMLY010000398.1 GCA_903842425.1 uncultured Alphaproteobacteria bacterium
AAGAAGGTCTCGCAGAAGGGCGAGGCGCCGGCGATGAGCTTGATCGGCCGGGTCTCGATGGCGGGCTGGCGCATGTTGATCAGCAGGAAGCTGATGCCGTCATGCTTCTTGGCGGTGGGATCCGTGCGGACCAGGGCCCCGCACCACGCGGAGTACTGGGCGCCGGAGGTCCAGATCTTCTGGCCGTTGATCAGCCAGTGGTCGCCCTTGTCCTCGCAGCGGGTCTGCAGGGAGGCCAGGTCCGAGCCGGCGTTGGGTTCGGAATAGCCCACGCACCATTGAACCTCGCCGCGCACGATGGGCGGGATGTGGGTCTTCTTCTGCTCTTCGGTGCCGTAGTCCAGGATGGTCGGCCCGATCATGGTGATCCCCATGCCGAAGACCATCGGATTGTAGGCGCCGATCCTGGCCATCTCCTGCGACAGGATGCGGCCCTGATGAGGGGTGAGCCCGCCGCCGCCGTATTCGGCCGGCCAGGTCGGGGCGCCCCAGCGCTTGTCGGCCATGCGCTCCTTCCAGAGCTTCATGTCGCCTTCCGGCCCGGGCCCTTCCATCGAGGCGAGGGCCGCGCCGGCCTGCCCCTTCAGGGATTCGGGAAAGTTCGCCTCAAGCCAGCTGCGGGCTTCCTTCCGGAAGGCCTCGAGTTCAACGTCGCCGCCGAAATCCGCCATGGTCCTGTCTCCGTCGGCGCCGGGAATACGGCGCGCATTTGGCGCAAGCTTACCGCGCCGGTCCGGGGGGGCAAGACCTGCCCCGGCGTCACGCCGGCGACGAAGATGTGTCGGGACCTTAATCGAGGGGTTAGGCTCGCTCCGAAAAGGGTTGGGGGAGGACGAGATGACGCCGCGACAGGGACGTTCCCTGCTGACCGACGGAGACGAGGCCGCCTTCTCCGGACGGCTCCTGGCCCTGGCCCGGCGCACCGCCCTGGAAGAGGGCGCCGGCGCCCTGTCCACCGTCCGGCTCGCCCGGGAGGCAGGGGTTCCGAAGTTGACCGTGGAGAAGCGGTTCCGCACCCGGGCCGACCTGATGGCCGCTCTCCAGGCCGACATCCTGGGCGAGGCCGCCGAGGCCATGGTGGACGCCCTGGGCGGCATGTCGCCCCGTCGCCCCCAGGCCCTGGAGACCCTCTGCCGGCTGTGGGTCGCCCACTGGCTGGACCATCCCGCCCTGTTCCGCGTGGCCTTTCCGGAGGGGGCCGCCCCGCCGCGGACCGGGCCGCGCGATCCCCTTGCGCCCCTGGCCCCCTATTTCGAGGAAGGGCTGGGCGGCGAGGGCGGAAGGGCGCGGGCCGACCTGCTGCTCTGCGCCCTGCACGGCATCGTCCAGGCCCAGCTGGGACCGCGCCCCGGCGACTGGACCGAGCCCGGCGAGCTGGTCGCCCTGGTGGTCGCCGCCGCCCGGGCCTGAGCCCCCGCCTTTACAGACTGGCCAACCGGTTGTTCAAATCGCCTCCAGAAGCCCTGAAGGGTCCGGAGGAGACGACATGATCCCCGTTGAATTCACGCCGGAGGCCATCGAAGCGGCCTCGCAAGACGCCTTCCTGCCCTACCGGGACTTCCTCCGCTCGGGCGAGCCCTACGCTTCCATCGCCCGGCACAATCCCTGGACGAAGGTCCCCTCCGCAAGGTCGGAACTCGAGTGGGGCCAGGGCTGGTACTACGACACCACCGTGGCGCGGAAGCACCCGGACTGGCGCGACCAGCCCCTGCCCCGGCCGACCCGCGAGATGGACCAGCTCCGGCGCGACTTCCACGACTGGGGCTACTGCCTGGTCGCCGACGCCCTGTCCGCCGAGCAGTGCGCCCGGATCCGCGAGCGGGTGGTGGACCAGGCCGCCGCCGAGCGGGACCTTGGCCTGGCCTATCTCAGCCCCGCCCAGCAGCACGTCTGGTCGCTGGTCAACAAGGGCGAGATCTTTCGACTCTGCCTCGAGCACGACCCGGAGGCGGTCCAGGGCGGGGCCATGATCGAGCGCCTGATCGACGAATTCATGGGGCCGGGCTGGCAGCACTACAGCTTCCTGTCGAACATCTCTTATCCGGGCTGCCATCCGCAGGGCCTGCACCGGGACCAGTCCTTCCCCTCCCCCTACGACCTTGGGGGCGCACCGGCCCTGGTGAACACCGTCTACTACCTGCAGGACGTGGACGAGGTGAATGGCGGCACCCTGGTGATCCCGGGCTCCCACCGCAGCAATGGTGCGGGGGGCGAGACCTACGGCGCCCTGCCCCGGCCCGTGAACCTGGAGGCGCCCGCTGGCACGATCATGCTGATGGACGGCCGCACCCTGCACGCCGGCGCCGTCAACCGGTCGGACCGGCTGCGCTACATCCTGACCAATTCCGTGGTCCGGCCCTGGGTGCGCCAGCAGGAGGCCTTCCTTCTCAGCGTCCGGCCCGAGGTGCTCGCCAGGGCCTCCGACAAGTTGCTCTACCGCCTGGGCTTCTCCGCCCATTCCAGCAACAGCATGGTCGAGGGCTATGGCTATTTCGGCAGCGGCCGGGCGGGGGATCCGAACGGCGCCATCGTCCACGCGCGCCGAGCCATGGACCGGGGCGAGTACGCCTGGATGGGCGAGCTGTCGCAGGCGGGGTCCACCGCCGCGGACGTCATCGGCCTGGGCCTGGCCCGCATCCAGAGCGAGAACGAACCC
>CAIMLY010000399.1 GCA_903842425.1 uncultured Alphaproteobacteria bacterium
CCTTGCCGGGATCGGAATCCCGAAGTCCGACCATGAGGAGCAGGAAGTAGGCGCGGCTGATGGCCACCATGTCCGGGGTCCTCGCAGGGGCTGGAACCCGGCCTTCGTAGCACGCGCGCCGGGGACCCGAAACGCAGGGTTCCATGAGCTTCAGAGGCAGGCCGGGGGTTTCCTGGTGGAGCCGAGGGGAGTCGAACCCCTGACCTCATCATTGCGAACGATGCGCTCTACCAACTGAGCTACGGCCCCAAGGAAGGCGCGGAATAAGCGGTTTTGGGGCGGGGCTGTCAAGACGGCTTGGCGGCGTCCGGCTTGCCGGAGGCGGGCGGGGGGATTATGTGGCGGACATGGGCTTCATTCACTTCATCCTGCACAATCTCATCGAGATCATGATCTGGGCGATCATCATCGGGGCGATCATGTCCTGGCTGACCGCCTTCAACGTGATCAACCTGCGCAACCCTGTCGTGGGCCGGATCCAGCAGGTTCTGGACACGGTGACCGCCCCGGTGCTGTCGCCCCTGCAGCGGATCATCCCGCCCCTCGGCGGGCTGGACATCACGCCGATCTTCGCCCTGCTGCTCCTGCAGGGGATCCAGCGCTACCTCCTGCCCTCCCTTCTCGGCAGCCTCTGAGCGTACCTGGTCCGGGGCGGCCCGCCTTTCCTGCGACCGGTATTCGCGGTATCCGCCGCCCCTTCCCGGGAGCGTCCTCTTGATCCTCACCCTGTCCTGTCCCGACCGGCCCGGCATCGTGGCCCGCGTCTCGACCCTGCTGTTCGAGCACGGCGCCAACATCCTCGACGCCCAGCAGTTCGATGACGGCGAGACCGGCCGCTTCTTCATGCGCGTGGTCTTCACCCCCGGCCCGGGCGGTGCGGCGGCGGTGCGGCCGGGGCTGGAGGCCCTGGCGGCGGACCTCGCCATGGACTGGACCCTGCGCGATCCCAAGGCCCGGCGGCGGGTGATGATCCTGGCCTCCCAGACCGACCACTGCCTGGCCGACCTGATCTGGCGCTGGCGGCAGGGCGAGCTGCCCATGGACATCTCGGCGGTGGTCTCCAACCACCCGGAGGCCAGCTTCCCGCACACCGACCTGAAGGGCATCGCCTTCCACCACCTGCCGGTGAGCCCTGAGACCAAGGCCGACCAGGAGGCGCGCCTCAGCGACCTGATCGACGCCACGGGGACCGACCTCGTCATCCTGGCGCGCTACATGCAGATCCTGTCCGAGGACCTGGCCGGGCGCCTGGCCGGGCGGTGCATCAACATCCACCACTCCTTCCTGCCGGGCTTCAAGGGCGCGCGGCCCTATCACCAGGCCCACGCCCGGGGGGTGAAGGTGATCGGCGCCACGGCCCATTTCGTGACCCCCGACCTCGACGAGGGCCCAATCATCGAGCAGGACGTGGAGCGGATCAGCCATCGCGACCAGCCGAAGGACCTCGTGCGCAAGGGCCGCGACATCGAACGCCGGGTCCTGGCCCGGGCGGTGCGCTGGGTGCTGGAGGACCGGGTGCTGCTGAACGGCCGCAAGACGGTGGTGTTCACGGACTAGGCGCCGTGGACCCCCTCCGTCCCGGGGCCTTGCCCCGGTCCACCTCCCCCTTGGGGGAGCTCCCGGCGAAGCCGGGTGAGGGGGTCAACGGCGGCTCAGTTGATGTGGTAGGCCCG
>CAIMLY010000400.1 GCA_903842425.1 uncultured Alphaproteobacteria bacterium
GAGGAAACCGCCGCCTCGGTCCTCAATCTTTTGCAGTCCCTGCGCCCCTCGATGAAGGTGGTCCCATGAGCCCGCCCGATGTGATCCTCGCCTCTCGAAGCTCGGCCCGCTCGGCCCTGCTCCGCGGCGCTGGCGTCCCCTTTGAGACGGCCGATTCCGGGGTCGATGAGACAGTCCTGAAGACGGCGATCCTCGGCCGGGGGGGAAGCCCCGCCGAGGTCGCCGCCGCGCTGGCGCGGGAAAAGGCCCTCGCCGTGTCCCGGGCCCGGCCGGGCCTGGTCATCGGCGCCGACCAGACCCTCGACTTCGAGGGGCGCCTGCACGACAAGCCCGTCAGCCTTGCCGACGCCGCGTCCCGCCTCCGGGAAATGCGCGGCCGGACCCATTCCCTCCACGCCGCCGTGGCCGCCGCCCGTGACGGCCAGGTCGTCTGGGAGGCGCTCTCCACCGCAGAACTGGTCATGCGGGTCTTCAGCGACGCCTTCCTGGACGCCTACCTCGCCGCCGAGGGCGAGGCCCTGCTCTCGTCCGTGGGCGCCTACCGGCTGGAGGGGCCGGGGGTGCAGCTGTTCTCGGAGATCCGCGGCGACTATTTCACCATACTCGGACTGCCGCTGACGGGGCTCCTGGACCTCCTCCGCCGCGAAGGAGTCCTCGTCCCGTGATGCTGACCGCCGCCACCCGCCTGGCCGGGGTCGTCGGCCGGCCCATCGCCCATTCCCTCAGCCCGGTCCTGCACAACGCCTGGCTGGAGGCCGCCGGGCTTGACGGCGCCTATGTCGCCTTCAGCGTCGCCCCGGATCGGTTCGCGGCCTTCGTCGACGGGTTCCGGGGCGGGTCCCTGGCCGGTCTCAACGTGACCCTGCCCTTCAAGGCCGCCGCCCTGGCCGCCGCCGACCGGGTCACCGACCGGGCCAGTGCGGCGGGCGCCGCCAATGTCCTTGTCTTCGGCCCGGACGGAACGGTGAGCGCCGACAATACCGACGGCGAAGGCCTGCTCTACGCCTTCGCCCGTCAGGCGCCCGGCTTCCGGCCCGACAGCGGGCCCCTCGTCCTGTTCGGGGCGGGCGGCGCGGCGCGGGGCGCCGTGGCCGCCTTCCTCGCCGAGGGCTGTCCTGAGGTGCGGATCGTCAACCGGACCCGGGCCCGGGCGGAAGACCTGGCCGCGGCGTTCGACGCCCGGGTCCGGGTCGTGGACCCGGGCGACGCCGTCGCCGCCCTCAGCGGTGCGGCGGCCCTGGTCAACGCCAGTTCCGCAGGCCTGGGGTCCGACGCCCCGCCGCCGCCCGACCTGTCCGCCGCCCCATCGACCGCCGTGGCCATGGACATGACCTACAAGCCTCTCCGGACCCCCTTCCTGGAGGCCGCCGCCGCGCGGGGCCTTGTCACCGTCGATGGCCTGGACATGCTCATCGGCCAGGCCCGGCCCGCCTTCGAGGCCTTCTTCGGCCGACCCCCGCCCCCCGGACCGGATGTCCGGGGTCTTGTCCTGTGCACCCTGGGAGAGGCGCCATGATCCATCTCGGCCTGACCGGCTCCATCGGAATGGGAAAGTCCACCACAGCCCAGATGTTCCGGGAGGCCGGGGTCCCGGTCTACGACGCCGATGCGGCGGTGGCGGACCTCTACGTCCGCGGCGGCGCAGCGGTTGAGCCCCTGGAGGCGGCCTTTCCCGGCGTCACCCGGGACGGCGCCGTCGACCGTGAGGCGCTGAGGCTGAGGGTCCTGGGCGACGATGCGGCCATGACCCGTCTGAACGCCGTGGTGCACCCCCTTCTGGGGCGGGACCGGCTGGAGTTCCACCGGCGCGCCGAGGCGTCCGGCGCGGACATCCTGGTGTTTGACATCCCCCTCCTCTTCGAGACCGGCGGCGAGCGGAACATGGACGCAGTCGTGGTGGTCACCGCCCCGGCGGACGTGCAGCGGGCCCGGGTCCTCGCCCGCGAGGGCATGACCCCCGAGCGGCTCGACGCCATCCTCTCGCGGCAGGTCCCCGACGCCGACAAGCGCGCCCGGGCGGACTTCGTCATCGACACGGGCAGGGGCCTGGAGCCGGCCCGCGACGCTGTGGACCGCGTCCTGGCGGCGGTGCGCGACCCTTCGTGGAGGTCGCGCCGGGTCCCGCCGGCGGATTGAAGGCCGGGCCGAAACAGGGCATTCCCTTCCCATGGCCCGGGAAATCGTCCTCGACACCGAAACCACAGGCTTCGAGCCGCACCTCGGCCACCGCCTTGTCGAGATCGCCGCCCTGGAGATCGAGGACTTCCTGCCGACCGGCCGCAGCTTCCACGCCTACATTGATCCCGAGCGGGACATGCCCGTCGAAGCCGAACGGGTGCATGGGCTGTCCTCAGCCTTCCTGAAGGGCAAGCCGCGATTCTCCGACGCCGAGGTGGCGCCCGCCTTCCTGGACTTTGTCGGCGACGCGCCCCTGGTGGCCCACAACGCCGCCTTCGACCGGGCCTTCGTCAACTGGGAGCTCGGCCTTGCGGGGCTTCCCGACCTGCCGGAGCCTCGCTGGATCGACACCCTGGCCCTGGCGCGCCGCCGCTTCCCCGGGATGCAGAACTCCCTCGACGCCCTCTGCAAGCGGTTCCGGATCTCGCTTTCGGAACGGGAGAAGCACGGCGCCCTCATCGACGCCCGGCTCCTGGCGGCCGTCTATCTCGAGCTGAGCGGGGGCCGGGAGAGGGGCCTGGAGCTGACCGTGGCCGCCGTGTCCGCAGAGTTCACCCTCCAGGCCCGCAGCGCCTATGGCGCGCGTCCGAGGCCCCTGCCCCCACTCTCGACGGAGGCCGAGCGGGCGGCGCACGCCGACTTCGTCCTGGGATCGGTGAAGTCCGAACTCTGGAAGGCCTGGTTCTGATCCAGGCTGGCGGCGGACCGGCTCAGGCGGTCCCGACCGCCTGGCCCATGCCCTCGGCCTCGGCCTTCCTCGCCATGTAGACCGCACCGAAGTCGATCGGATCCAGCATGAAGGGCGGGAAGGACCCGTCCGCCGTGACGTCGGCGATGATCCGCCGGGCGAAGGGGAAGAGGAAACGCGGGCACTCGATCAACAGGACCGGCTCGAGGTTTTCGGCCGGCACCCCGTCAATGGCGAAGAGGCCGCCGTAGACCAGTTCGACCACGAAGACCGGCCCATCCTCGCGCGCGGCCCGGGCCGAAAGCTTGAGGTCCACCTCGAAGAGGCCGTCCTCGCGGCCCCGGGCGTTCATCTCCACCCCCATGTCGATCTGCGGCTGGGCGCTTCCGGAGCGCAGCACGTCAGGCGCCCGGGGGTTCTCGAAGGAAAGATCCCGGATGAACTGGGCGAGGATGCGGATCCCCGGCTCGGGGGCGCCCTGGACCTCGGCGGGTGCGGCTTGGGAGTCTGCGTCGGACATTGGGGGCTCCGTCTGGGCCGTTGGCCGCGCAGGGCGGCCTTCGAACTGGCCGGGCTCGCTATCACGCGGCCGTTCTGCACGCAATCTCGGCGCCCGGCGCCTGACGGGACGGGAAGAAGCCTCTATATGAGTGTTCCGATCCAACGACTGAAGCGACCCCAACCGTGCTCCAGCTCATACTCCTCGCCGCCGTGGCCGCCGTGGCCCTCCTGCAGCTCTACGCCGTCCTGGGTCGGCGGGTGGGCCGCCAGCCCGAGGACCGCGCGGCCACGCCTGAACCCGCCGGCGCCGTGCGGCGCCCCGCGGCGCCCCTGACCGCCGAGCCTTCACCGACGGTGGAGGAAAGCCCGGCCGGGCTGTCGGCCATCCGGGCCCGGGATTCCGGTTTCGACCCCCAGGTCTTCCTCGCCAACACGCGCTCGACCTATCGCACCGTCGTCACCGCCTACGCCGCCGGCGACCGGGAGGCGCTTGCGCCGCTTCTCACGGCAGACGTCCTCAAGGCCTTCGAGGCGGGGATCGTCGAGCGCGAGGCTGCGGGCCGGGAGGAGAGCGTGGACATGCCGCATCCGCCGCGCTCGGACGTGGAGTCCGTGCACATCGACGGCGACCTCGCCCGGGTCTCGATCCGCTTCCTCGGCGAGCTCGTCCAGTCCGTGAAGACGGCCGAGGCCGCCGAGCCGCGGGTGTTCGAGCGCCGGACCGCAGAGCTCTGGACCTTCGAGCGCGACCTCTCGGACCGGGAGAGCGCCTGGCGCCTGGCCGGCGTCGACGTCGCCGAGGCCTGAGCCGTGCGCGCGCCCGGCCGTCTCGCCCTGGCCGGGCTCCTGTTCCTCGCCGCCTGCGCCACCCCGGGGCGGACTCCCCCTGTCCGGCCCCCGGCGACGACGCCCGGGCCCCCTCCAGAGCGTCCCCTCCCCCCCCTGCCCGCGCCGTCTGCGCCCGCTGTCGCAGAGACGCCCGCCGGAGCCCTGGCGCCCCTCTCGTCGCTCCCGGGATGGGACGCCGAGGATCATGTCGCGGCCTTCGAGGCCTGGCGGGCGAACTGTCTCATACGGCGGAGTCCCGACATCGCGTCGGCCTGCCGGGCGGCCATGGCGGTCGATCTCCTTGACGCCGGCGCGGCGCGGGCCTTCTTCGAGAGCCGGTTTGAAGCCCGGATCCTTCCCGGCGAGGGCGTGCTGACCGGGTACTTCGCCCCGGTCTATGAGGCTCGGCGCACGCCGGACGCCGAGTTCTCCGCCCCTCTTCGCCCCCGCCCGGCCGACCTTCCGCCGGAGGGCGGGACCTATCCCGACCGCGCCGCGATCGAGGCCCGCCCCGCCCCCGCCGCCCTCGCCTGGCTCCGGGCCGAGGACAAGTTCTTCCTGCAGATCCAGGGTTCCGGGACCCTGGTCTTCCCCGAAGGCCCCCCGGTGCGGGCCGTCTTCGCCGGGACCAACAGCCAGACCTTCGCCGGGGTGGCCAACGCCATGCGGGACCGGGGACTGCTGCAGGCGGGGCAGACCTCGGCCGAGGGAATCCGGGCCTGGCTCGCGGCGCACCGCGGTCCCGAGGCGGCGGAGATCATGGCCCTCAACCCCCGCTATGTCTTCTTCCGGCTGACGCCCGACGACGGGCTGCCCCCGCGCGGCGCGGCCGGGGTTCCCCTGCCCGCCGGGCGGGCGATCGCCGTGGACCTGTCCCGGCATGTGGCTGGCGACCTGTACTGGATCGACGCCCGCAGCCCCCTCCTCGCCGGCGCCTTCCCGTCCTACCAGAGGCTGGTCACCGCCCTGGACACCGGGGGGGCCATCCGGGGCGACATCCGGGCGGACCTCTATCTCGGGCAGGGCGCGGAGGCGGGCCTCGAGGCCGGCCGGATCCGCCATGTCCTGCGGCTCTACCGGCTGGTCCCCCGGCCATGAAGCGCCCGCTTCGCCCGGACGAGCACAGGCTCTGGTCGCAGGTCGCCGCGAC
>CAIMLY010000401.1 GCA_903842425.1 uncultured Alphaproteobacteria bacterium
GCCTTCGGGTCGGCGAAGTCGGAGACGAACTGCAGCACGCCCCGCCCGGCGGCCTTCAGCCCCAGGGCGATGCCCATCAGCTCGTCCTCGGCGGCGGTGAGGGTCGGGGTTGGCTGGCCGTCCGAGGTGCGGTGATTGAGGGTGCGCGAGGTGGAGAAGCCCAGGGCGCCGGCCTCCATGGCCCGCTTCGCCAGGGCCGCCATGGCGGCGATGTCGGCGGGGCTGGCCGGCTCGCGGTTGGCGCCGCGCTCGCCCATGACGAAGACCCTCAGGGCCGCGTGCGGCAGCTGGGCGCCGACGTCCAGGTCGAAGGCGCGTCCCGACAGGGACTGCAGGTACTCCGGATAGCTTTCCCAGTTCCAGGGCAGGCCCTCGGCCAGGACCGGGTGGGGGATGTCCTCCACCCCCTCCATCAGCCGGATCAGCCGGTCGTGGTCCTCGGGCCGGCAGGGGGCGAAGCCGACCCCGCAATTTCCCATGACCGCCGTGGTCACACCGTGCCAGGCGGAGGGGGTGAGGTGGTGGTCCCAGGTGACCTGCCCGTCATAGTGGGTGTGGATGTCGACGAAGCCGGGGGTGACGATCCTGTCCCGGGCGTCGATCTCCTCGGCGCCGGACCCGCTGACGGCGCCGACGGCGGCGATCCGACCGTCCTTCACCGCCACGTCGGCCTCGAAGCCCGGCGCCCCGGAGCCGTCGATCACGGTCCCGCCGCGGATCACCAGGTCGTAGGCGCGTTCCCGTCCGGCCATGACATCTCCTCCGTCGCGGTCCATGCCGCCCGGCAGAGTTGACGGCCTAACTGGCCCCCGGGTCAAGACGAAGCCCGCGCTCCCGATCCCTGGTCGCCGTCCGGGGGGCTATCGCGTCCGCCCTAGAACCAGTTGAACCAGCCGTCCAACCCGCCCGGGGCAGAGGTGGAGATGGGGGGCGCCTTTCCTCCACGAGGTGTTGTCGTGATCAGGGCGCAATAGCTCATCTGGTCGTAGTACAGGGTCAACTCGAACATCCTGCAGTTCGCGTATTCGTACCAGGGCCTCTGGCTGCAGCGTTGGACTCCGGCGCTGTAGGACCGGGCGGCGTTCGCTTCACATTCCGCCCGGGTCACACCTTGCGCACGCGCCTCGAAACCAACGCCCGCCACAGCCATTGCGGCTGCCATTCCGATTGCCATTCGCACAGACTTCATGACGCCCGCCCTTCACCTTGAGGATGCAACGGTTCCATCCAGAACGTGGCGACGCGACAGCCCGATGACAGTTGGGCCCTCGGCCTTACAATTTTCATCCCCAAGCCCATCTCATGCCCAAACTGGCGGACAAGGAGACCCTCCCCATGCTGACGTCCACGACCCCCACGATCGCTGGCCGCGAGATCACCGAGACCCTCGGCGTGGTGACGGGCGAGGCCATCATCGGGGCCAACATCTTCCGCGACCTCCTGGCCGGACTCACCGACATCGTCGGCGGCCGCTCCCGCGCCTATGAATCCGCCATGCGGGACGCCCGGGAGATCGCCCTGAAGGAGATGGCCGACGAAGCCCGCCGCAAGGGCGGCGACGCCGTGGTCGGCGTGGACCTGGACTATGAGACCCTGGGCTCCGGCAGCATGCTGATGGTCTCGGCCACCGGTACGGCGGTGCGGCTGAGGTAGGGGTTTACCCCCGTCGCCACCGCCCCGCCCGGCGCCTATGCTGGGCCGATGAGTCGGGACTTCCTGGAATTCTTCGCGGGCGGCGGCATGGCGCGGCTGGGGCTGGGGCCGGGATGGTCCTGCCTGTTCGCCAATGACTTCGACCCGGTGAAGGGCGCCGCCTACCGGGCCAACTTCCCGGACGCCGCGGCGCATTTTTCCGGGGCGGATGTCTGGACCCTCTCCGCTTCGGAGCTGCCGGGTCCGGCGGCCCTGGCCTGGGCCTCCTCGCCCTGCCAGGACTTCAGCCTGGCGGGCGGCCGGGCGGGGCTTTCGGGGGGGCGGTCCTCGGCCTTCTTCGGCTTCTGGCGGCTCATGGAGGCCCTGGACGAGGCCGGACGGGCGCCGCCCCTGATCGTGGTGGAGAACGTGGTCGGCCTGCTCACCTCGCGGGGCGGGGCGGACTTCGCCGCCCTCTGCGGGGCCCTGGCCGGACGGGGTTACCGGGTGGGCGCCCTGGAGGCGGACGCCGCGGACTTCACGCCCCAGTCCCGCCCCCGCCTGTTCGTCGTCGCCTTCCGTGGGGAGCCGCCCCCGGGCCTCATGGGCGGAGGCGCCTTCGTGACCCCGGCTGTGGCCCGGGCCCGGGACCGGCTGGAAGGCGCGGCGCGGGCGGCCTGGACCGACTGGTCGCCCCGGGCGCCCGCCGGGCGCAACACCCGCCTGGCGGACCTGCTCGAGCCCGACGACCGGGTCCCCTGGAACCCGCCGGACCTGACCCGCCGGCTGGTCGCCATGATGTCGCCGGTCCAGGCGGCCCGGCTGGAGGCCCTGAGGGCGGCGGGTGGCCGGCACGTGGGCGCCTTCTTCCGCCGCACCCGGCGCGAGGACGGGCAAGGCGTCCAGAGGGCCGAGGCCCGGTTCGACGGCCTGGCCGGCTGCCTGCGCACCCCGAGGGGCGGATCCTCCCGCCAGTCGGTGATCGTCGTCGAGGACGGCGCCGTGCGCACCCGCCTGCTCGCGCCCCGGGAAGCGGCCCGGCTCATGGGCCTGCCGGAGGGCTATGTCCTGCCGCCGCGGGTCTCGGCGGCCCTTCACGTGGCCGGGGACGGGGTCTGCGTTCCCGCCGTCCGCTGGCTGGCCGACGCCCTGCTGGAGCCCCTGCTGGAGGGTCCCGGCGGTTCCCGGGTTTAGAAATCCTGCGCCCCGGCGGCGAAAACCCGCCTTCCCAAAGCCGCGCGGGCCCCTAAGGTCGCTCTTCCCTGTTCCGGAGACTTCGCCATGGCTGGATCCCCCTACGACGCCGCCCGCTATCGCCGCGCCGGCCGCGGCAAGGTCTATGAGTCGATCATCGACACCATCGGCGACACCCCCCTGGTGGCCCTGCCCAACCTGACCCGGGCCCTGAAGCCGACGGGCCGGGTCCTGGCCCAGCTGGAGCTCTTCCACCCCATCGCTTCGGTGAAGGACCGGATCGGGGTCTCGATGATCGAGAACCTGGAGGCCCAGGGCCTGCTGAAGCCCGGCGCCACCCTGATCGAGCCGACCAGCGGCAACACCGGCATCGCCCTGGCCTTCGTGGCCGCCTCCAAGGGCTACAAGCTGATCCTCTGCATGCCCGAGAGCATGTCCATCGAGCGCCGCAAGATGCTGCTGCTGCTGGGCGCCCAGCTGGAGCTGACCCCCGCCGAACGCGGCATGGCCGGCGCCGTGGCCCGTGCCAGGGAGCTGGTGGAAGCCACCCCTGGCGCGGTCATGCCCCAGCAGTTCGACACCCCCGCCAACCCCCTGATCCACCGGGTCTCCACCGCCGAGGAGATCTGGAACGACACGGACGGGGCGGTGGACGCCGTCGTCTCCGGCGTCGGCACGGGCGGCACCATCAGCGGGGTCGGCCAGGTCCTGAAGGCGCGCAAGCCCGGCCTGAGGATGGTGGCGGTGGAGCCGGCGGCCTCGCCGGTGCTGTCGGGAGGGACCCCGGCGCCGCACAAGATCCAGGGCATTGGCGCCGGCTTCGTGCCCTCGATCCTGGACCGCGGCGTGATCGACGAGATCATCCAGGTCTCGAACGAGGACAGTTTCGCGATGGCCCGGCGCGTGGCGCGCGACGAGGGGATCCCGGTGGGCATCTCGTCGGGTGCGGCCCTGACGGCGGCCTTCAACCTGGCGGACCGGGACGACTACGCCGGCAAGA
>CAIMLY010000402.1 GCA_903842425.1 uncultured Alphaproteobacteria bacterium
CGGCGCCTCCCGCCGCCGGCGCCCGGACGACGCCGCCTCCGCCGCCTCCGCCCCCTTCGACCCCGGCCACGGCGGGCTCTGGGCCAGCGCCAGCGCCCGCCGCCGCCCCGGCCGCGCCCGCTGCGCCGGTCCATGACTGAGGCCACCTCGCCCGAGCGCCTCCTCTCCGAAGCCGGAATCGCCAGGGCCATTGATGACCTCGCCGACAGCCTGGCGCCGCGTCTGTCGCCGGACGCCGTGGCGGTCTGTCTCCTGGCCGGGGGGCTCTGGTTCGCAGCCGACCTGACCCGGGCCCTGGCGCTCAGGGGTCGGCCCCTGGTCTTCGATGCGATCTGGATCACGTCCTACGGGGACGGGACCCGTCACTCCGGGAGCAGCACGGTGCTGGCGGGGCTCCAGCGCCCTGTCCATGGCCGCCAGGTCCTGTTGCTCGATGATGTCCTGGAGTCCGGACAGTCCCTCGAGGCGGCGCGGCGGATGGTCCTGGCGGCCGGCGCCCGCGAGGTCCTCACCGCCGTCTTCGCGGTGAAGCCGTCGTCCCGGTTGGAGCGCCGGGCGCCGGACGCCTTCGCCTGGACGGCGCCGGACCGGTTCCTGGTCGGCTACGGCATGGATGCGGCGGGCGCCTTCCGGACCCTGCCCTGGATCGGGGCCCTTCCGGAGGTTTAGTCCAGCCAGGGCGGCCTGGCGTCCCGGGACAGCATGTCCTCGTAGGTCGGCCTCGGCCGGACCACGGCCCAGTCCTCGCCGCGGACCAGCACCTCCGGGACCAGCAGCCGGCTGTTGTACTCGCTGGACATGGAGGCGCCGTAGGCTCCGGCGCTCATGAAGGCCACCAGGTCGCCCGACTCCAGGGGCGGGAGCTCCCGGTCGCGGGTAAAGGTGTCGCCGGTCTCGCAGACCGGACCCACCACGTCGGCTATGGCGGTCGCGCCGGGCCTGGGTTGGACGGGCCGGAGGTCGTGGTAGGCGTCGTACATGGCCGGCCGGATCAGGTCGTTCATGGCGGCGTCGAGCACCACGAAGCGGCGGCCCTCGGGACGCTCATGGATGTGCAGGACCCGGGCGAGGAGGATTCCGGCGTTGGCGGCGATCACCCGGCCCGGCTCGAAGGCGAGGGCGATGTCCAGTCCGGCCATGACCCCGGCCACCATGGCGGCGTAGGCCGAAGGCGACGGCGGCTCGGGCTGGTTGAAGTAGGGCACGCCCAGGCCGCCGCCGAGGTCGAGCCGCCGGACCTCCAGGCCCCGGGCGCGCAGCCGCTCCACCAGGTCGCGCATCCTGCCGAAGGCGGCCTCCATGGGGGCCAGGGCGGTGATCTGGCTGCCGATGTGGCAGGTCAGGCCCACGGGCTGGAGCCAGGGATCGCCGGCGGCCTCGGCGTAGAGCCGCTCGGCCTCGGAGAAGGAGACCCCGAACTTGTTGTCGGCGCCGCCCGTGGCGATCTTGGCGTGGCCGCCCGCCGTGACGTCGGGGTTCACCCGGAAGGCGATCCGCACCCGGCGGCCGATGTCCCGGGACACACGGGCGACCAGCCGCATCTCGGGCTCGGACTCGACGTTGATCTCGGAGATGCCGGCCTCGAGGGCGAAGCGGATTTCGCCCGCCTGTTTCCCGACGCCGGAGAAGACGATCCGCTCCGGGGGCACCCCAGCCGCCAGTGCCCGGCGGATCTCGCCCTCCGAGACGGTGTCCGCGCCGGCGCCCAGCCGCGCCAGGGTGGCCAGGACGGCGAGGTTCGGGTTGGCCTTCACCGCGTAGGCGATCAGGGGCGCCCGCCCGTCCTCTCCCTTGAGGCCAGCCTCGGCCAGAGCCGTCTCGAGGACCGTGAAGTGCCGCTCGAGCGTGGCCGAGGAATAGACGTAGACCGGCGTTCCCACCGCCCCGGCGACCTGCGCGAGCGAGACGTCCTCGCAGAACATCTCGCCGTCCCGGAGCTCGAAATGGTTCATTTCTCGGGGGCGTCCTGGGCCTTGGGCGCCGCCTGGGGCGCCACCAGGGGCGGCAGGGGCTCGGCGTTCCGGTCCCGCGGGTCGGCGGTGCGCAGGGTCTGGCCCGGCTCGGAACCGGCGTCGATGTCCCGGGCCTCGCCGGGGCGGGCCTCGGGGCGCTCCAGCCGGCCCAGCTTTCCGCAGGCCGAGACTGCAGGCAGGGCCAGCAAAAGGCCAGAAATCAGCAGGATCCGGGCTCTCATGACAGTCTCTCCCGCCAGAGGGCGGCCTGCCGGCGCACCTGTTCCGGCGCTGTGCCGCCGAAGCTGCGCCGGCTGGCAGCCGAGGCGGCCGGCGTCAGGACGTCGAAGACCGCCGGGGTGATCCCCTGGCACAGGGCCTGGAGCTCGGCGAGGGGCAGGCCGGGAAGGTCGACCCCAAGGGCCTCGGCCCGCTTCACGGCGGCGCCGGTTACGTGGTGGGCGTCCCGGAAGGGCATGTCCAGGGTCCGCACAAGCCAGTCGGCCAGGTCCGTGGCGGTGGAGAAGCCTGCGCCCGCCGCCGCCGCCATCCGCTCGGCGGAGGGTTCAAGGTCGAGGATCATTCCGGTCATGGCCGCCAGGGACAGCTCGAGGGCATCGAAGGCCTCGAAGGTCGGGACCTTGTCCTCCTGCATGTCCTTGGAATAGGCCAGCGGCAGGCCCTTCATCACGATCGTCAGCTGGGTGAAGGACCCCATCAG
>CAIMLY010000403.1 GCA_903842425.1 uncultured Alphaproteobacteria bacterium
CGCCAGTTCCTTCACCGGCCTCTGGATCGCCGAGGCCCTCGCTGCGGCCGGGCATGAGGTCGTGGCCCCCCTCACGAGGGAAACGGACGCCTATCCGGGCCTGCGCGGCGAGCGGGTCGCCCAGTTGGCCGCCAGCGCGGCGCGGGTCTTCGAGGCGCCCCTCGACAGCGACCGTTTCCGTGACCTCGCCCGTACCGGAGGTTTCGACCTCTTTGCCCACCACGCCGCGGACATCCCCGGCTATCGCTCGCCCGACTACGACGTGGCGGCGGGCGTGGCGCGGAACCTGGCGGGAGCCGAGGGCGCGGTGCGGGCGGCGGCGGCAGGCGGATGCAGGGCCCTCATTTCCACGGCGACGGTCTTCGAGCCGGGCGAAGGCGGCGAGGGCCCGGACGCCCCGGCGGTCAGTCCCTACGGCGTCTCCAAGGGCCTCACCGGCCAGGCCCTGGCGGCCTATGCGGCGGAGGCCGGCCTGTCCTTCGGACGGTTCGTCATCGCCAATCCCTTCGGCGTGCTGGAGGAGGGCCGGATGGCCTGGTCCCTGTTCCAGGCCTGGTTCCGGGGCGAGCCCGGGCGAGTGCTGACCCCGGCCTATGTCCGCGACAACCAGCCGGTTCCGGACCTGGCGGCGGCCTATGCGCGACTGGCGGGAAAACTCCTGGCCTCGGCGGGGCCGGTGAGGCTGGACGCCCGGCCTTCGGGCCTGGCGGGCCCCCAGGGCGACTTCGCCCGGCGGCTGGCGTCGGAGGCCGGCCCGCGCCTGGGCCTGACCTGTGACCTCGTGCTGAACGACCAGGTGGACTTCCCCGAGCCCCGGGTGCGGGTGAACGACGAGCCCTGCCTGCCCCCGGGCTGGACGGGCGAGGCCTTTTTCGACGCCTACTGCGCCTACTACGCCCGGCTCGCAGCGGAGGGGCATCTGGCCGGCCCGGCCTGAGCCAGGCTCAGAAGCCGTAGCGTCGGAGGTAGGGCAGGCCCTCAAGGCTGGTGGGGAAGGGGGCGTCCGGCCCTTCCAGGCGCGGAATGTCCGCAGGAAGTCCCATGCCTTCCGGAAGCGCGACGATGTTGAAGTCTCCTGTCAGGGTCGCCCTGTCTCCATTGCGCGGCGCCGTCCGCGTCGCGAAGGGCACGAACAGCCAGTGGAGGGCGTAGCCGGCCTCGTGGAAGATCCGGATCGTGTTCCGCGCCACCATCTCCTGCTTCCGGTCCGCCTCGGCGATCCAGGCCGGGCGCACCCGGGTGAGGAGGTCGCCCGCCCCGCGCAGAACCTCGGGCTCGAAACCCTGGAGGTCCATTTTCACCACTCGGACGGCGTCGCGGACGGGCGGGGGCAGGTCGTCCAGTCGCGTGACCCTGACCCGTTCGCTGCTGACGCCCGCCGACCCGAATCCGAGTCCGCCGAAGTTCAGGCTGGCGTCGAGTGCGGCCATGGGAAAGTCGGTCAGGCCCTCTTCAGGGCCGAGGGCGGCGTGGACCGGCTCGAGGTTCAGGAGGGTGTTGGCGACGGCGTTGGCGGCCAGCAGGTGGCAGATCCACCTCTGGGCCTCGTAGGCCATGACCTTCCAGCCAGGCCGGGCATGGGCGAAGGGAAGGGCCAGCGAGCCGATGTTGGCGCCGGCGTCGACCATGACCCCCGCAGGCTGCGGGGCGAGGTGCAGCAGGATGTCGAGCTCGACCCGGGAGAACTCGCCGAAGGTCCGCAGGGTGGACCCGACCACCGTGTCTGAAGCCGGGAACCTGAAGTCCAGGTCGTAGGCCCGGGTGACGTCGAGCCCGCTCACGCCCGTATCCCCGGTTCGCCGGCAGTCAACGGCGCACAGGATCGGCCATGGCGCGCTCGACCATGGCGTACCAGTCGGTGGAGAAGCCCCGGGCGTCGCGCAGGGGGCTGGCGCCGAGCCGGTCGCGGAGGGTGCGGCGAAGCTCGCCGATGCGGGCCGGGTCTGACGCTAGGCGCACGGCGATGTCGACATACTCGTCGGTGGTCTTGCCGACGAGGTCGCCCAGGCCGGCGTTGTTGAGGATGGAATGGCTCATCCGCTCGAAGACGGCGTCGCCGACCCGGGCCACCACGGGAACCCCCATCCAGAGGGACTCGCAGGTGGTGGTGCCGCCGGTCTGGGGGAAGGTGTCCAGCGAGATGTCCATCTGGTTGTAGAAGTGCAGGTGGCGGCCGCGGACGGTCTCGAAGATGACGCGGTCGGCGGACACGCCCTGGCCCTCGAACACCTTACGGATGTTGGCGGTGAAGGTGGGGGTGGTTCCCTCCGGGCGGACGAACATGAACTTCGAGCCCGGGGTCCCGGCGACGGCCCGCGCCCAGGCCGTGACCGTCTCGCGGGTGTACTTGTAGGGGTTGTTGGCGGTGCCGAAGGTGACGTAGCCGTTGCGCGCCACCGGGGCGACGGGATCCACCGCCGGCTGCTCGCGGAAGGCGCGTTCGCCCATGGCGTACCAGGTGTGGGCCAGGAGCAGGGGTTTCTCGATCACCAGCCGCGGGTCGGGCGGATTCATCCAGGGGTCGAGGACCAGGTAGTCGATGGTCTCGGGGCCAGCGGAATGGGGATAGCCCACCCAGCTCGCCTGGCGGGGGGCCGGCCGGTAGGACATGACCGAGAGCTTGTTCATGTGGGTCGTGGCGCCCAGCTCGAACAGCATGTCCAGGTTGTCGTCGGCGATCAGCTGGGCGGCCTCGCGGTCGGTGATGTCCTTCTGCCAGCGGAAGCCGTCGACCCACTGGGTGATCTGCTTCTGGGTCGGGTCCTCCTCGCCCTGGTACCAGGAGTAGCAGAAGACCTCGAACCGGCTGCGGTCATAGTGTTCGAGCAGGGGCAGGGCGAAGTAGGCCACGGGATGGCCGCGCAGGTCCGAGGACATGTAGCCCACCCGGATCTTGCCGCCGGGTGCGCGCGGGGCCGGGCGGGTGATCGGCCGGCGGGCGGCGGCGGCGTCGGCCAGCCGGCCCCAGATGCGGTGCTGCTCGACCAGCTCCAGCCGGTCTTCCGCCGTGCGGACCCGGGCCAGGTGCGCCATCAGGGCGGTGTGGCGACCGGCCTCGGCCCAGGTGCGGCCGACCTTCGCGAAGCTGCCGAGGGATTCCAGCCGGTCGTAGTCGGCCACGCGGACCAGCAACTCGTAGATGACCTTGAGGTTGCCCGGGGTCAGTTCGGCCTTGTCGAGGACCTCGACCATGGTGCGGTAGGCGGCCTCGAGGTTGCCGCCCTCGTCACCGGTCCGGTCCCGACCCAGGCTCTCGGCGTAGGTGATCCGGTAGTCGACATTGTCGGGCGCGAGCTCGATGGCCCGGCGGAAGTGTTCATTGGCCCGGGGCCGGTCGTAGTCGGTCAGGGCCCCGCCCAGCTGGAAGTGCAGCCAGGCCGCGTCCGGGGTGACCTTCAGCATGTCCAGCATCTGCTGCTCGGCCTCGCGCATCCGGCCCGACCGGCGGAGCATGGACAGCCGCGCCTCCTGCAGCCGGGCGTCGCCCGGGCAGGCCTTGAGGCCACGGTCCAGGGCCTCCAGTCCCTCGACCGGACCGCGGGCGTCGGAGCTGGCGGCGGACAGGTCGAGCCAGGCGTCCACCATGTCGGCCTTCATCCGGGTGGCGAGGTTGAGTCGCTGCAGGGCCTTGTCGAAGTCCTTGGCGAACCAGTGGGCCCGGCCCAGTTGCCGCTGGTGCTCGGCGTTGGACGGGGCGCTGCGCACGAGCTGGGAGAAGACCTTGATCGCCCGCGGGTCCCGGGCGTCGTTGAAGACGTTGCCCAGGTTCTGCTGGATGGCGTCGCTGCGCGGGCTGAGCTTGCCGGCCTTCTCCAGGGCCTCGATGGCCTCGGGATAGCGCTTGAGGCGGCGCAGGGCGACGCCGAGTATGTTCCAGAGCTCGGCGTCCCGGGGGTGCCGATCCACGGCCTGTCGTCCCACGGCCTGTGCCTGGGCGTAGTCGCGGTCCCGGATCAGGATGGCCCCGAAGCTGCGGTAGACCGCCGCCGGGGCGTCGGGATCGGCCGCCAGCTGTTCCGCCGTCAGTCGAACGCCCTCCTCGCGCCGTCCGGCCTGGAACGCGGCTTCGGCTTCGGCGAATCGGTTGGCGGACATGGAGGCTCCGGAAGGGCGGCCGCCGGGTCTCGGGCGGCTGCGCAATCTAGGCCGTGGCGGCGGCCGGGACAATCGCCGGGCTGGCGGAGCGCTTCCCGCCGGCGATATCCCCAGACTGTCATCAAACTGTCACGCAAACGTCATACTGGGCGCGCCTCAATGGACTCTCGCCCTTTCTGGGAACCGGACTTGCCTCATCCTGAAACCCGCCCGGACCCTACCGGCGCCGCCACCCTCGCCCTGAGGGTCGCCGCGGCGCTCATGGTCGTGGCCGGGGTCTGGGCCTGGGCGGGGCGGGGCGCCACCGAGATCGCGGCGATCCTCCTTGTGGGCGCGGCGGCGGCGGCCTTCGCCGCGCGGCGGTTCCGGCCGTCGGGGGTCCGTCCCTCCACCGAGGCCGCCGACCAGAGGGTCAGGGACGCCGTCGAGCAGGTCGAGACCCGGTTCTCGGCGCTCCTGGACGCGGCGCCCGACCCCCTGCTGGTGGTCACGGCGCGTGAGCCGGACGATCTCAGCGGCCTGCGGATCGAGCGCGCCAACGCCGCCGCCCGCAGCCTGTTCCGCATTCCGGCCACGCCTGTCCTCCTGGTCTCGGTCCTCCGCGATCCGGAAGTGCTGTCCGCTGTGGACGAGGCCCTGTTCGGCGGGGTCGAGGCGCGCTGCGCCTTCACCTCTGGCGCCTCCCAGGAGCGCAGCTTCCAGACCCTTGCGCGGCCTCTGGAGCCCGAGGATGACCGACTGCGCCGGGCGGTCCTGTTGTTCCGGGACGAGACCGACCTGCGTCGGGCCGAGCGCACCCGGGCCGACTTCCTGGCCAACGCCAGCCATGAGCTCCGCACGCCGCTGGCCTCCCTCGCCGGCTTCATCGAGACCCTCCTTGGCCACGCCCGCGACGACCGCGAGGCCCAGGACCGGTTCCTGGGCATCATGAAGAACCAGGCCGAGCGCATGGGCCGGCTGATCGACGACCTCCTGTCCCTGAGCCGGATCGAGCTCAACGAGCACGTGGCGCCCCAGGGGCGGACGGACCTGGCCCACGCCGCCGCCGACGTGGTCGACGCCCTCGGCCCCCAGGCGGCCCGGCGAGGCGTCCGGATCGAGGTGGACCTGCCTGCGGCGGGCGAGGCGGTGGTGTCCGGCGACCGTGACCAGCTGGTCCAGGTGATCCAGAACCTGACCGACAACGCCGTGAAGTACGCGCCCGACGGCGGCGTCGTGCGGCTCGAGGTGCGGGCGCCCAGTGGGCGGGAGGCGGCCCTTGTGCCCGTCCTCGAGGACGCCGCCCGCCTGACCCTCGTCACGCCGGACTCCCCGTCTGGTCGGTTCGCCATGATCCAGGTCCGCGACGAGGGGCCGGGCCTCGCTCGCGAGCACCTGCCCCGGCTGGCCGAGCGTTTCTACCGGGTGGAGGGCCAGAAGAGCGGAGAGCGGCCAGGCACCGGCCTGGGACTCTCGATCGTCAAGCACATCATCAACCGGCACCAGGGCGTGCTGTGCGTCGAGAGCGCGCCAGGCCGGGGTACGGTTTTCACCGTCCTCATCCCGGAACGACTCCCCGTAACGGAACTGTCGCAGTAATGACCTACGGCGAATGCGGCGCCCCGGGCGCCGGGATGACTTCAGGACCGACTCCGGGCCCAGGCCCGGCGGAAGGCCGGCCCGCGGGGACTCTGGACGTGACCGACCGATGCTGACCTTCATCGCTCTGCTGGTCCTGGTGGCCTTCTCGGGCGCCGTCTACGCCCTGGCCCGGAGACGCGCCGGCGCCCTCGCCCTCGCGGCCGCGTCGCCGATCAATTCCCGCCCCGTGCACCACGGCGCCTACGCCGCGGTCTGGACCGCCGTGCCGGCCGCCCTGGTCCTGCTTTTCACCGGCCTCCTCGGGGACCGGGTGGAGGAGACCCTGGTGAGCGCCCGCCTGCCGGAGGCCGTGCGGGCGATGGAGGCGGCAGAGCGCCAGGTCTTCCTCGACGACGCCATCTCCCTGGCGCGGGGCAAGGCCCGCAGCGAGACGCCATATCCGGCGGACCTGCAGGTTGCGCTCGACCAGGCCGCCGGGGAGGTCAGGGCCCTGGAATCGCGAATGCGCGCCTTCAGCCTGGCCGCCGCCGCGGTCCTCGCCCTGGCGGGCGCGGCCTGGGGGCTGAGCCGGGTCCGGGCCCCCTTCCGCGCGAGGGAGGGTGTCGAGAGATGGCTGCAGGCGCTGCTCCTTGCCTGTTCGGTAACAGCCGTCTTCACCACGGTCGGGATCGTCGCTTCCCTGGTCTGGGAGAGCTGGCGGTTCTTCCAGTCGGTGCCTCCGCAAGCCTTCCTCTTCGGGCTCGAATGGGATCCGCAGAGCGCCATGTACGCCGACCAGGTGGTGTCCGAGGGCGCTTTCGGCGCCATTCCCCTGTTCGCCGGCACCTTCCTGATCATGCTGATCGCCATGCTTGTGGCGGCGCCGGTGGGACTGTTCGCCGCGATCTACCTGTCCGAGTACGCCTCGGCCCGCACCCGGGCGATCGTGAAGCCCCTGCTTGAGGTCCTGGCAGGGGTGCCGACCGTGGTCTACGGCTTCTTCGCCGCCCTGACCGTCGGGCCCCTGTTCCGGGCCGGGTTCAACGCGATCGGCGCCCAGCTGGTCGGCGGGCCGCTCAACGAGCTCGGCCTCTATCTCGGCGAAGTGCAGAATCAGATGGCCCTGGTCGCCGGCGCCGTGATGGGGGTCATGCTGATCCCCTTCGTCTCCTCCCTTTCGGACGACATCATCAACGCCGTGCCCCAGTCCCTGCGGGACGGCAGCCTCGCCATGGGCGCCACGCGGTCCGAGACCGTGAAGAAGGTGGTGCTGCCGGCGGCCCTGCCCGGGGTCATGGCGGCCATGCTGCTGGCGGTCTCTCGGGCGGTGGGCGAGACCATGATCGTGACCATGGCGGCGGGCCTCCAGGCGAAGACCACCCTTAACCCCCTCGAGACCGTGACCACCGTCACGGTGCAGATCGTGACCCTGCTGACCGGCGACCAGGAGTTCGACAGTCCCCGGACGCTGTCGGCCTTCGGCCTCGGCCTGACCCTGTTCGCCGTGACCCTGATGCTGAACGTGGTCGCCCTGCGGATCGTGCAGAAATATCGGGAACAGTATGACTGAACTCCGCCCCGCATCGGACGACCTCAGGGCCGTCGTGGCCCGGAGGCTCAAGGCCCGCAACGCCGCAGAGCGCCGGTTCAGGCTCTATGGCCGCATCGCCATCGCCGTCGCCCTCGGATTCCTGGTCCTCCTGCTGGGCCGCATCATCCAGCAGGGATGGTCGACCTTCATCGACTATCGCCTGACGACCCAGGTCTACCTCGACCCGGCGCGGATCGACGCCGCCGACCCGGCGGGCGCCAACTATGATCTCCTGATCGCCGAGCAGCTGCTGAAGCGGATCGGGGTGGCGGACGACGAGTTCGGCTCCCGCAGCGACGCCATGAAGGACCTCCTGTCGGGCGACCTGGGCTTCCAGGTTCTGGACAGGGTCAAGGCGGACCCCGGCCTCATCGGCAAGAGCCTGACCCTCTCGGCCCCGCTGAAGGCTGACGCCGGCCTGTACTTCAAGGGCCAGATCCAGAGGTCCGCTCCGGAAGAGGAACGGCCCCTGACCGACCAGCAGCTGGACTGGCTGGACCGTCTCAACGCCGATGGACTGGTGAAGTCCGGCTTCAACACGACCTTTCTGACCCGGTCGGACTCCACCGAGCCCGAGCAGGCCGGCGTCCTGGGCGCGGTGGTCGGATCGGCCCTGATGCTCATCCTGACGGCCGCCCTGGCGATTCCCATCGGCGTCCTGGCGGCGACCTACCTGGAGGAGTTCGCGCCCAAGAACCGCTGGACCGACCTGGTCGAGGTGAACATCAACAACCTCGCCGCCGTGCCCTCCATCGTCTACGGCCTGCTGGGCCTGGCGGTGTTCATCAACTGGATGAACGTCCCCAGGTCCTCACCCCTCGTGGGCGGCCTGGTCCTCGCCCTGATGTCCCTGCCGACGGTGATCATCGCCACCCGGTCGGCCCTCAAGGCGGTGCCGCCGTCGATCCGGGAGGCGGCCCTGGCCCTGGGGGCGTCCCGGACCCAGACGGTCTTCCACCACGTCCTGCCCCTGGCGCTTCCCGGCGTCATGACCGGCGCCATCCTCTCCCTGGCCCACGCCCTGGGGGAGACCGCCCCCCTGCTCATGGTGGGGATGGTCTCCTTCGTGCCCGGCGTCCCGGACGCCCTGACCTCGGCCAGCACCGTCCTGCCGGTCCAGATCTTCATCTGGGAGAACGCTTCCGAGCGGGCTTTCCACGAACGCACGGCCGCCGCCATCATGGTGCTGCTGGCCTTCATGATCCTGATGAACCTCGCCGCCGTCCTCCTGAGACGCCGGTTCGAACGCCGCTGGTGACAAGATGACAGACGCGCAGGTCTCGCCTCCCGCCCTCACGCCCTCCGCCGCCGCCGGCGCTTCCTCCGACGGGGCGCCGCGCATCTCGGCCAGCGGCGTCCGGGTCTTCTACGGGGAAAAGCAGGCCCTCTTCGACATCGACCTGGATGTCCCCGACCGGGCGGTGACCGCCCTGATCGGCCCCTCGGGCTGCGGAAAGTCCACCTTCCTGAGGTGCATCAACCGCATGAAC
This sequence comes from uncultured Alphaproteobacteria bacterium, assembly GCA_903842425.1. Taxonomy (GTDB): domain Bacteria; phylum Pseudomonadota; class Alphaproteobacteria; order Caulobacterales; family Caulobacteraceae; genus Phenylobacterium. Next base: position 8,737 of record CAIMLY010000403.1, read on the forward strand.
GACACCATCCCCGGCGCCCGGGTCGAGGGTCGGATCCTGCTGGACGGCGAGGACGTGAACGACCGCAGCCTGGACCCGGTGCTGCTGAGGGCCCGGGTGGGAATGGTGTTCCAGAAGCCCAACCCCTTCCCCAAGAGCATCTTCGAGAACGTGGCCTATGGCCCGCGCATCCACGGCATCGCCACCTCACGCCCGGAGCTGGAGGGCGTTGTCGAGCAGGCCCTCAAGCGCGCCGGCCTCTGGAAGGAGGTCTCGGACCGCCTCGACCAGCCCGGCACGGGCCTGTCGGGCGGCCAGCAGCAGCGGCTGGTCATCGCCCGGGCCATCGCGATCAATCCCGAGGTGATCCTGATGGACGAGCCTTGCTCGGCCCTGGACCCCATCGCCACCGCACGGATCGAGGAACTGATCGACGAGCTTCGGGCCCAGTACTGCATCGTCATCGTGACCCACTCCATGGCGCAGGCCGCCCGGGTCTCCCAGCGCACGGCCTTCTTCCACATGGGCCGCCTGGTCGAGGCCGGTCCAACCGGGGACATCTTCACCCGTCCGGGGGACTCCCGGACCCAGGACTACATCACCGGCCGGTTCGGCTGAGGGCGATCCCATGAACGAGCACATCGTCAAGTCCTACGAGGACGAACTGAACACCCTGGCGGCGGCCTGCGCCCGCCTCGGCGGCCTGGCCGAGTCCCAGCTGGGCGACGCGGTCGACGCTGTGGTCCGCCGGGACCCCGCCCTGGCCACCAAGGTCCTCCAGCAGGACGACCGGCTGGACGAGATCGAGGCCGACGTGGAGCAGAAGGCCATCCGGCTGATCGCCCTGCGCCAGCCCATGGCCAACGACCTGCGCAAGACCATGGCGGCGATGAAGATCGCCTCCAACCTGGAGCGGTGCGGGGACCTCGCCAAGAACATCGCCAAGCGGACGCTGGTCCTGTCCGAGATCGAGCCCATGCCGACCCTGAACCGCTCCATCGAGCGGATGGGCCGGCTGGTCGAGGCCCGGCTGAAGGAAGTCCTGGACGCCTACATCTCGAACGACGCCGAGCGGGCCATGGAGGTCTGGCGGCGCGACGAGGAGGTCGACGAGCACTACAACAGCCTGTTCCGCGAGCTTCTGACCTACATGATGGGCGACCCGCGGACG
>CAIMLY010000404.1 GCA_903842425.1 uncultured Alphaproteobacteria bacterium
CCCGGCTGGAGCCCGGCGACACGGTGGTCCTGCAGGGCACGGGCGGGGTGTCCATCTTCGGCCTGCAGTTCGCCCACGCCGCGGGCCTGCGGACCCTGATCACCTCTTCGTCGGACGCCAAGCTCGAGCGCGCGCGCCTGCTGGGCGCGGACCACCTGGTCAACTACCGGGCCACGCCCGAGTGGTCGCGTCCCGTGCGCGAGGCCACCGGCGGGGTCGGGGCGGACTTCATCATGGAAGTGGGCGGGGCCGGCACCATCCAGCAGAGCCTGAGGGCTGTGCGGATCGGCGGCCACATCGCCATCATCGGCGTGGTCGCCGGGGCGGGCGAGGGGGTCAACCCCGGCGTCCTGATCGGCAACAACGCGAAGCTTCAGGGCCTGTCGGTGGGCTCGCGCGAGATGTTCGAGGCCATGTGCCGGGCCATCGACCTGCACCGCATCCGTCCGGTGGTGGACAAGGTCTTCCCCTTCACCGAGGTGCGCGAGGCCTTCCGCGCCATGCAGGCTGGCGAGCATTTCGGCAAGATCGTCCTGACCTTCGGGGACTGACCATGGCCGGCCCCGACCTGGTCCGCGCCGTCCTGCCCTCGCCCCTGGGCGACATCGTGGTCATCGCCGACGCGGACGGGGTGCTGCACGGCCTCGACTTCGCCGGCGACGGCGGTCGCCTGGACCGGCTGGTCGCCCGATACTGGCCCGGGAGCCGGGTCCTGGAGGGGCCGGCGCCCCTCGTGGTCGTGGACGCCCTGACGGCCTATTTCGCCGGCGACGTGCAGGCCCTGGACGGCCTGGCGGTGGCCAAGGGCGGCACCGACTTCCAGCGCCGGACCTGGGCGGCCCTGAGGCGCATTCCCGCCGGCGTGGCGTGGACCTATGCCGACCTCGCCCGGCAGGTGGGCCGGCCCGCCGCGGTGCGCGCCGTGGGCCAGGCGAATGGCGCCAACCCGGTCGCCCTGGTCCAGCCCTGCCACCGGGTGATCGCCTCGGGCGGCGGCCTGGGCGGCTATGCCGGCGGCCTGGAGCGAAAGTCCTGGCTGCTGGCGCACGAGGGCGCCGGGCTTCTGGTCCATCCTGCCTGAATACATTTGATTTCAGGGACTTGAATGGGGGTCCTGAAGTCATCTCCGGCCCTGTCGGGGCGACCTGACGCGGCTGGCCGCGACTTCGGCTTCCTCAGGACGCAGCTTCGTGGTTAAGTCCTTTCCGTAGCGGATGAATTCGGCGCCGGCTGAAGCATCCGCGCCGTCTTCCGGAAGTTCCGCGCCATGTCCCATCCCGCTGATGACCGGCCCGAGGCCGTCGACCCGGATCCGTCCCTCCCGGAGACCGCCGGCCCCCTGACGCCCGAGGTCGCCGAGGCGCCGGTGGATGCGGACCCGGCCCCGCCGCCGGAGCCGGCCCCCGGGGAACCGCCGTCCCCGGCCGCCGCCCCCTTCGCCGCGGCGCCCGTCACGCCCCGCCGCCGGGCCCCGAAGGCGCCCTCCGACGCCCCGGTCTGGCTGGCCGCGGTGTTCGTCTCTGTCCTCTGGGCCCTGGCCCCCATCGCCTTCGCCATTGGCTACAAGCAGGGCAAGGCGCCCTTCGACTACGATCCCTTCGTCCTGATGATCCTGGGGGCCATGGCCGTCGGCCCGGCGGGCCTGGTCTGGGTGGCCGCCAGCCTCTTCGTGGAGGGCCGCCGCCTGCGCCGGGAAAGCCAGAGGGCCGCCCGCCTCGCCGACGAGATGGTCGCCCCGGCCGTCGCCGCCGGAATCAGCGCCGGGGAGATCACCACCGGCCTGCAGTCCGAGGTCGCCCGTGCCGGCGAGGCCGCCGAGCGCATGGCGCGACAGCTCGAGGAGCTGCGCGCGGCCATGGAATCCGAGGCTGGCCGGCTGGACGCCTCCGCCCGCGCGGCGGGGTCCGCCGCCGGGGAGATGGCCGCCGGACTGGGCCGTGAGCGCGAGCGTCTGGAAGGCCTGGCCTCGGGCCTCGACGCCCGGACAACCGCCGTCACGGACGCCATCGCCCGGCAGGCGCGGCTGGTGGGTGAGGTCTCCGACCTGGCCGAGACCCAGCTGCGCGAGGCCGAGGCCTCCTTCACGGCCCGGTCGAAGGGCTTCAGCGAGGCGGCGGGCGGCCTGTCCGAGACGGCGCGCGCCGCAGGGGAGGCCCTCGGCCAGCAGGCCGTGAGGCTGGAAGGGGCGGGCGCCAGCCTTGCCGAGCACATGTCCGGGGTGGAGCGGACCCTGGAGGCCCGCCGCGCCGGCGTGCTGGCCGCCGCGCAGGCCCTTCGCGCCGAGCAGGAGGGCCTGGCCGCGGAGGGCGAGGCCCATCTGGTCCGGCTGGCCGAGGTGGGGGGACAGGCCCGCCTCTCGGCGGCCGACATGCGGGACTCGGCGATCAAGGGCGGCGAGGCTCTCTCGTCCCTGATCCAGGAGGCGGCCAACCAGTTCCGCGAATTCGCCGACGCCGCCCGCGCCGAGCGCGACGAGTTCGGCCAGTCCACCCGCCACGCCCTGGAGGCGGTCGCCCGCACCGCCACGGAGGAGCGCCAGCGGCTTGAGGTCCAGACCCGGGCCGCCATCGAGGCCCTGACCCAGGCCGCCGAGCAGACCCGCAGGGCCGCCGACCAGAACGCCGAGGCCGCCCGCACCCAGGTGGACCAGCTTGCCGAAGCCGCCTTCTCGGCCGGCCAGAAGGCCAACCAGGTGTTCGAGGCCCGGCTGGAGGAGGCGCGCAGCCTGATCGCCCGCTCCGCCCAGATGGTCGAGGAGGCCGGGGACGCCACGGCCCGCCGGCTGGAGCAGGGCGCCTCATCCGCCCGCCGCACCCTGGATGAGCTGGCCGGCATCCTGGCCCGGATCGAGGATCGCGCCGCAGGCCTTCCCGAGCGCGCCCGGCACCAGGCCGAGCAGGTGCGCGAGGCGGTGACCGAGAGCATGGACGGCCTGCTCGACCAGGCCCGCCGCACCGCCGAGGAGACCCAGGCCATCGACGCGGCCTTCCAGGACCGGGTCCGGCGGAACTTCGACATGCTCAGCGAGGCGGTGAAGATGATGGGCTCGGTGGCCGTCGCCGGCGGCGCCCAGACCCCGTCGCCCGTCGCTCCCGGGAGCCCGGACCCGAGCCCGCCGCCCGCCGCCCCGCCTCGCGCATCCGCTCCCGCCGCCGGGGAGGACACGCCCCGCCGCCGACTGCGCCTCACTCCGGCCAGCACGGTGAGCGACGAGAGCTTCTCGGAGATCTTCGAGGCCGCCGGCGGTCCGCCGGAGGCGCTGGAAGGGCTCCGCGCGGATCTTCCCGCGCCGCTCGCCCCGGCCCCGGCCTGGCCCGCCGCCGGAGCCGCGCCCGGCCGAACGCCCCCCGCCGGAGGCGGCTGGACCTGGCGGGACCTCCTGTCCACGGTGGACGCCGACGGCCAGAGGACCGGGCCCGACGTGGAGTCCATGGACTTCCTGGCCGACGAGATCCGCGCCCTTGGCATCGATCCGACCGTGCTCCTGCCCGTGACCCGGGTGGATGAGCTGTCGACCATGATCTCAGACGGCCAGGCCGACCTGGCCCGGGAGACCGTGCGGCGCCTCGCCCCCGCCGCCACCCGCAAGCTCTCCCGGCGCCTGCTGGAGGAGCCGCGGATGCGCCGCTCGGTGATGGACTTCCTGGCCCGCTACCAGACCGAGATCGAGACGGCGACCCGCCGGGACCGATCCGGCCGCGAGGTGGGGGCCCTGCTCTCCACCGAGGCCGGTCGGCTCTACCTGCTGGCCGAGGCCGCCGCCGGGGACATCGTGTGAGGCTCCCGGTTCCAGGTCGCGTCCTGGCCGCCGCCGTCGCCCTGCTGCTTGTCGCCGCCAGCCCTGCGCCAAAGGCGGGCGGGGTTTCGGTGAAGACCGCAGACTATGACTTCGCCTACCGCTGGCCGGCGGAGGTGGAGGCCATCCCGGCCCTTCGCGCCCGGATGGCGGCGGAACAGTCCGAGCTGCGCCGCAGCCTGGCCAGCGACGCAGGCGAGGCCCGCCGGGCGGCTGCGGCCGATCCGGACCTGCGCTTTGTTCCCTTCCAGTACGCGGCGGAGTGGAAGGTGGTGACCAACCTGCCGGGCTGGCTCAGCCTGTCCAAGGCCTTCAGCCTCTTCGAGGGCGGGGCGCATCCGAACCACGACTTCGGCTCCCTGGTCTGGGACCGGGCGGCGGGTCAGGCGCGAAGGCCCCTGGACCTCTTCGTCTCCACCGCCGCCCTGGACGCCGCCATCCGCGACCCCTTCTGCGAGGCCCTCGACCGCGAGCGGGCCGCGCGCCGGGGGGAGCCGGTGAACCGGGCCAGCGGCGATGGGTTCGACGCCTGCATCGCGCCTTCGGAGCAGACCGTGATCCTGGGCTCGTCGAACCGGAAGTCCTTCAACCGGATCGGGATCCTCGTCGCGCCCTACGCCGCCGGTCCCTATGCCGAGGGGGCCTACGACATCACCGTGCCGGTCACACCGGCGGTGTTGCAGGCGGTGAAGCCGGAATTCCGGGCCGCCTTCCGCCCCTGAGCCGCAATGGCTCCCCATCAGGGGGAGCTGTCGGCGGAGCCGGGTGAGGGGGTCAACGGCGGCCAGTCGGTTCAGCCCTTGAGCTGGGCGTAGCCGAGGGCTTCGTTCAGCCGGTCCATGACTTCGATGGCCGCCTCGGGCACCACGGTTCCGGGGGTGAAGATGGCGGCGACGCCGGCCTGCCGCAGGGCGTCGAAGTCCTCCGGCGGGATGACGCCGCCCACCACCACCAGGATGTCCGGGCGGCCCAGGCGGGCCAGCTCGGCCTTGAGCTCGGGCACCAGGGTCAGGTGGCCCGCCGCCAGGGAGCTGGCGCCGACGACGTGGACGCCGTTCTGCACCGCCAGCTCGGCGGCCTCGGCCGGGGTCTGGAAGAGGTCGCCGATGTCGACGTCGAAGCCCAGGTCGGTGAAGCCGGAGGCGATGACCTTCTGGCCCCGGTCGTGGCCGTCCTGGCCCATCTTGGCCACGAGGATTCGCGGCTGGCGGCCGTCGACGGCCCTGAACTCGGCGGTGAGGGCGCGGGCGCGGTCGCTGGCCGGGGTATCGCCGGCGGCCTTGAGGTAGACCCCCTGGACGGCGTCGGCCTTCGCCTTGTGGCGGCCGAAGACCTTTTCCAGGGCCAGGGAGATCTCGCCCACCGTGGCCTTGGCCCGGGCGGCCTCGACGGACAGCTCCAGGAGGTTGGCGCCGCCCCTCGCGCCCTCGGTGAGGGCGTTGAGGGCGGCCTCGACGGCGGCGGGGTCGCGCTCGGCCTTCAGGCGGGCCAGCTTCTCCAGCTGGCGCTCGCGCACGGCGGTGTTGTCGACCTTGAG
>CAIMLY010000405.1 GCA_903842425.1 uncultured Alphaproteobacteria bacterium
CCCGGCGGAAGGTCATCTCGTGGGCGCGGCCGCCCCTGTGGACCTTGAGCTTCAGCCAGTCGGACAGGGCGTTGACCACCGACACGCCCACGCCGTGCAGGCCGCCGGAGACCTTGTAGGCGTTCTGGTCGAATTTCCCGCCGGCGTGCAGCTGGGTCATGATGACCTCGGCCGCCGAGACGCCCTCGCCCTCGTGGATGTCGGTGGGAATGCCGCGGCCGTCATCGGTGACCGTGCAGGAGCCGTCGGCGTTGAGGATCACCTCGACCCGGGAGGCGTGGCCGGCCAGGGCCTCGTCGATGGCGTTGTCCACCACCTCGTAGACCAGGTGGTGCAGGCCCGAGCCGTCATCGGTGTCGCCGATGTACATGCCGGGCCGCTTGCGGACGGCGTCGAGCCCCTTCAGGACCTTGATCGACTCCGCGCCATAGGCGGCGGCGGCCTCTTCGGGGGTTTCGGTCGGGGTCTGGGATTCGTCGGTCATGGAGTGTCCGCAACAGCCAGCCGGGAGCCCTCGACCCGGACCCTGAGGGCGCGGCCCTCAAGTTCCTCGAAGAGAGGGTCGTCCGTGCCGGTCAGGAAGGCCTGAAGCCCGAGCGCCTCGATTTCGTCGAACAGCGCGGCCCGCCGGCGGCGGTCCAGGTGCGCTGCGACTTCATCCAGCAACAATACAGGCGCCGGCGCTGATTCGGCACGGGAAAGACGCGCCGCCTGGGCGAGGACGAGGTTCAGGACCAGGGCCTTCTGCTCGCCCGTGGAGCACTCGGCGGCGGGGCGTCCGCGCTCGGCGTGGATGACCGAGAGGTCGCCCCTGTGGGGTCCCGTCAGCGAGCGTCCCGCGGCGGCGTCCCGGGCGCGGGCGGCGGCCAGGGCGGCGGCCAGGGCCTGCTCGAGGGCGGGACCGGTCTCCCCGCCGGCCGCCCGCTTTTCCCACTCGCCCAGGGGGGCGATCCGGGCCTGGGGGAAGGGCCGGTCCCCCCGGCCGTCGATCTCGGCCTGGAGGGCGGCCAGGGTGCGGGCCCGGGCCTCGGCCAGGCGGGCGCCGCTTTGGGCCAGGCGCCCCTCCAGGGCGTCGAGCCAGACCGGGTCCGGGGGCCCGTCGGTGAGCAGGCGCAGGCGCTCGCGCAGGGCCTTCTCATAGGCCTGGGCGGCGGCGGCGTGGCCGGGCTCGGCTGCAAAGACCAGGCGGTCGAGGAACCGGCGGCGCTCGCCGGCGGCCTCGAGGAAGAGACGGTCCTGGGCGGGGGTCAGCCAGGCCGGCCGGACGAGATCGGTCAGCCGGGCCGGCGGGACGGTCTCACCCTCCAGGCGCACCGTGCGGCGGGGCGAGCCGCTGCTCTCGACGCCGACGCCGATGCGGACCGTCTCGCCGCCCACCTCCAGGCGGGCCGAGACGGCCCAGGCCCGGCCCGTCGCCTCCTCGGGCGCCCGGCGGCCGATCTCCGGCAGGGCGGCGTTGCGCAGGCCCCGGCCGGGGGACAGGAGGGAGACGGCCTCCAGGATGTTGGTCTTGCCCGCCCCGTTGGGTCCGGTGAGCACCACCATGCGCCCGTCGAGCGTGATGTCGGCCCGGCCGTAGGACCGGAAGTCGGTGAGGGACAGGCGTGTGAGGACCGAGCGCACGGGCGCCAGTCTATAGACGGTTCGCGCCGGCGGGGTGAGGGCCGATCGGCCCGTCAGACCCGCAGGGGCATCAGGACGTAGCGGACGTCGGGATCGGTGGGATCCAGCACCAGGGCCGGATCGTTGGGGCCGCCGAACCGGAATTCGGCCTGGTCGGCGCTGATCTGGTCCGTCACGTCCAGCAGGTAGCGGGCGTTGAAGGACAGCTCGAAGGCCTCGCCGTCATAGTCGATCTCGAGTTCCTCGACAGCCTGGCCGGCTTCCATGTTCCGGACCGTCAGGGTCAGGCGGCCCGCCTCGATCGACATGCGGACCGACCGGCTCTTCTCGGCCGAGATGGTGGCCACCCGGTCCACCGCCCGGGCGAAGAGCTTGTTGTCGACCATCATGACCCGGTTGTTGTCCCGGGGGATGACGCGGGCGTAGTCGGGGAAGCTGCCGTCGATGACCTTGGAGGTGAGGGCCGCGCCGCCGAAGTCGAAGCGCACCTTCTGGGGGCTGACGGCCAGGTCGACGCTCTCCCCGGCGTCGTCCAGGAGGCGGCGGGCCTCGCCGATGGTCTTGCGCGGGACGATGACGCCGGGGGCGCCGGCCGAGCCTTCGGGGGCGGGCATCTCGGCCAGGGCCAGGCGGTGGCCGTCGGTGGCCACGGCGCGCAGGCGGGGCAGGCCGCCCTCGGTCACCGTGTGGAGGTAGAGGCCGTTCAGGTAGTAGCGCGTCTCCTCGGTGGAGATGGCGAAGCGGGTCCGGTCGATCAGGCGGATCAGGTCGTTCACGTCCACGCCCACCCGGCCGGACAGGCCGTCGGAGGACATGACCGGGAAGTCGCCGGCGGGCAGGACCGGCAGGCTGAAGCGGGAGCGGCCGGCCGAGACCGCCAGGCGCGGGTCCTCGCCGGTCCAGGCCAGGGTGACCTCGGCGCCCTCGGGCAGCTTGCGGACGATCTCGTAGAGGGTGTGGGCCGGCGCCGTGACCTGGCCCGGCTGTTCGACCCGGGCCTCGGCCTCGTCGACGATCTCCATGTCGAGGTCGGTGGCGGAGAAGCTGAGGCGGCCGCGCTCGGCGGAGAGCAGCACGTTGGACAGGATCGGGATGGTGTTCCGGCGCTCCACCGCGCTCTGGACGTGGCCCAGGGCTCTCATGAGGGCGGCGCGCTCGATCGTCAGCTTCATCTGTCGGGTCCGGTGTGGGCCGGGGGCGGGAACGGCGAGACCGAATCCGCCCCAGGAGGTGGACTCCCGACTTTAATCATTTGTCGGGCTTGGGAAAGGGGTCGGACGTCAGGCGCGGGTGTCGAGGCGCCCGCCCCGGGGGTCGCCGTCAGGGGCTGCGCCGCCGGAGCCGCGGGAGGCCACCACCACCATGGCCGGACGCACCAGGCGGCCCAGGAGCTCGTAGCCGGGCTGCAGGCACTGGATGACGGCGCCGGGGGCCAGTTCAGGGCTGTCCTGCTCCATCATGGCCTGGTGCTGGTGGGGGTCGAAACGGTCGCCGGCCGAGGGGGTCAGGGTCTTCACGCCGTTGGCTTCAAAGGCGGCCAGAAGGGCCTTCTGGGTCATCTCGACGCCGACCAGGAAGTTGCGGACGCCGGCGTCCTCGGAGGCGGGCGGCGCGGCCAGGGCGCGACCCAGGGTGTCGGCCACGCCGAGCAGGTCGCGGGCGAACTTCTGGATGGCGTAGGCCCGGGCGTCATTGGTCTCGCGCTCGGACCGCCGGCGGATGTTCTCGGCGTCGGCGGCGAAACGGAGCACCTGCTCCTTCAGCGCCGCATTCTCGGCCGCCAGGGCCGCCTGGGCGTCGACCTCGCCCTCGGGGCCGGCGGCGGCCCCGGACGGCGATGCGGTCTCTTCGGGGGACTGGGGATCCTCGGACATGTCTCACTCAACCTCTCTGGACCGGATCCGGGGACCCGGGTCTTCGCACGCCGGGGCCAGGCCCCGGCTTCAGACGCCGGCCATCTGCGACAGCACCCTGGCGGTATAGTCCACCAGGGGGATGACCCGGGCGTAGTTCAGCCGCGTCGGGCCAATCACGCCGATGGCGCCCAGCAGCTTCTTCTGGCCCGACATATAGGGCGCCGCAATGACCGCGGAACCGGAAAGCGAGAAAAGGCGGGTCTCGGCGCCGATGAAGATGCGCACGCCCTGGGCCTCGCGCACCCCGTCCAGCAGGCCGATCAGCTGTTCCTTCTGCTCAAGGTCGTCGAACAGCATGCGGACCCGTTCGAGGTCCTCGAGGGTTTCCCGGTCGCCCAGCAGGTTGGCGCGGCCCCGGACGATGAGGGCCCGGTCGCGCCCCTCGCCGCCGCCCCAGACCGCCAGCCCCTCCTCCACCAGCCGGGCCGCCGCGGCGTCGAGCTGGCGGCGGGCCTGCTCGAGCTCGACCCGGATGTCCTGCCCGGCCTCGACCAGGGTCTTCCCGCGCATGCGGGCGTTGAGGAAGTTGGAGGCCTCCTGCAGGGCCGAGGGGGTGACCCCCGCCGCCAGCTGCATGAGCCGGTTCTCGACGACGCCGTCCTCGAAGACCATGACCGCCAGGGCCTGGCCGGCCCCGAGGGCGACGAACTCCACGTGCTTGACCCCGGCCTCGCGCACCGGGGCGACAACGATCCCCGCGCCTCCCGCCAGGCCTGACAGGAGGGCGGAGGCCTCGTTCAGCATGTCCTCGAAGGACCGGCCGCGGCCCGCCAGGCGCTGCTCGATCTCCCGGCGGTCGCTGTCCCCCACGTCGCCGACCTCCATCAGGCCGTCGACGAAGAGCCTCAGGCCCGCATGGGTGGGCAGCCGCCCGGCGCTGATGTGCGGGGCGCCCAGGAGGCCGAGCTCGGTGAGATCCTGCATGGTGTTGCGGATGGAGGCGGGGGACAGCTGGACGCCGCCCCGGGACAGGGTGCGCGAGCCCACGGGCTCGCCGGTCTCCAGGTAGGTTTCCACGACCCGGCGGAAGATGTCGCGGGCGCGGCTGTCGAGTTCGGCGAGGGAGGGGCCCCGCGGTAGAAACTGGCCGGTCACGGTCTGGCGATCCCTGTTTCCGGTCGGGCATGGACGCAGGCCCTCAGTTACAGGATAAGCACCCACCCCGCCGGCGCAAGGCGCCGATCCGTCTCCCCTGCAGCGAGCCTCTTCCATGACCGCCAAGCGACCCTTCGACCGCGCCGCCGACAGCCTGAGGACCGTGACCCTGGAAACCGGCGTCAACCGGTATGCGGAAGGCTCCTGCCTGGTCGCCTTCGGGCACACCCGGGTCCTGGTGACCGCCAGCGTCGAGGAGCGCGTCCCGCCCTTCCTTCGGGGCCGGGGCCAGGGCTGGGTGACGGCGGAGTACGGCATGCTGCCGAGGGCCACCCACACCCGCGGCCGGCGCGAGGCCGCCGAGGGCAAGCAGTCGGGCCGGACCCAGGAGATCCAGCGCCTGATCGGCCGCTCCCTGCGGGCGGTGGTGGACATGGCGGCCCTGGGCGAGCGGCAGATCTCCCTCGACTGCGATGTGATCCAGGCCGACGGCGGCACCCGGACCGCAGCCATCACCGGGGCCTGGGTGGCCCTGAGGCAGGCGACCGACCTCCTGGTCCGCGAGGGCGTGATCGCCCGGTCGCCCCTGCTGGACCAGGTGGCGGCGGTGTCCTGCGGGGTCTGCCAGGGCGTCCCGGTCCTGGACCTCGAGTACGAGGAAGACTCCAACGCCGAGGCCGACGCGAACTTCGTGCTGACGGGGGCGGGCGACATCGTCGAGATCCAGGCCACCGGGGAGAAGCGCGGCTTCACCCGGTCGGAGTTCGAAGCCCTGTTCGGCCTGGCGGAAAAGGGGATCTCAGAGCTCTTCGCCCTGCAGAAGGCGGCCGCTGCGGCGGCCTGAACCGGATCCGGTCCGGATAGGGACGCGGGCGGCCCCTCGCAGGGCGCCCGCGCCCGGCGCCGGTCCGCCGTCGGGAGAGACAGCGACGGCCGGCGCGGTCCGCAATCAGAAGCGGGCGTTCAGCAGGTGCCGGAAGGCGGCGGGCGACAGGCGGCCGATTTCCTCGGCGAACGGCATCATCAGGCCGTCGAGAAGGGCCTCCAGCCGGCGCAGAAGGCCGTCGAAGACGTGGATGTCGCGGATGTCCAGGACGTGAGCCATGGCGAGCTCCTTGTGCAATGCAACAAATGTTGCGGTGCACATAGGCCTGTACGCCCGGACACGCAAGGTCCGGAGGGCGCCTGGAGCCCCGCTTTGTTGCATTGCGGCGACACCCCTCGCCTCAGGGCTCCCAGGTCAGGAGATCCCCCGGCTGGCAGGCGAGCTCACGGCACAGGGCCTCGAGGGTGGCGAACCTCAGGGCCCGGGCGTCCCCGGCCTTGAGGATGGCCAGGTTGGCGGCCGAGACCCCCGTCCGGTCGGCCAGTTCCGACAGGGACATGCGGCGCTGGACCAGGAGCCGGTCAAGGTGCAGGTGAACCGGCATCAGATGGTCAGCTCCGCTTCACGCTGCAGGCGGGCCCCCTCCCGGAAGACCTCGGCCAGGACGATGACCACGAGGATCGCGAACCAGGCGGTGAGGGACAGATTGGGGCGGTCGGGGGCGGCCTGGGGCGGCAGGAGGGCGCCCAAGGTCCAGACCATGTACCGGACGACCTCCATCCAGGCGAGGCCGGCGGCCACGACCCTCAGTCGGGTGACATTGTCCGGGTGGAAGGGGTCTCCCGCCTTGAGCGTGGCGAAGATCCGCCTGAGGCCGCTGACGATCACCAGGACGCCGGCGGTGAAGAGGACGGCGGTCCCCATCCGGGCCAGGGCCACGGCCCAGGCCTGGAGCCGGTCCAGGCCCTCGAACCGGACCCGGTCGGCGAAGGGCATGTCGGGATTGAAGGCCGCGAGGACCCCGTACAGCAGGCCCGCAGCGAGGATGGCCAGGGCCGCGAGGAGCAGGATCCAGACGATGTCGAGGACCGTCTTCAGGAAGCTGGAGAGAGAGCCTGGCCCCAGGGCTCGCATGGTCGGCATGTCGGCGCCCCCCGGTTCCGTTCGGCCTCGGAGGTCCTTATGTCGCGAACGCGGCGGATTTCGCGTTAAACTCTCGTAATGGCCCCCCGGCCGCGGAGCTCTTCATGGCGATCAGACTTGAGGCCGGGTCCCGGCTGGTGGTGGCGACCCACAATCCCGGCAAGGCCCGGGAGCTGGCCGAGATCCTGGAGGGCCGCTACCGGATCGTCACCGCCGGCGAACTGGGCCTCTCCGAGCCCGAGGAGACCGAGGCCACCTTTACCGGCAACGCCCTCCTGAAGGCCCGGGCGGCGGCCCTGGCCAGCGGCCTTCCGGCCCTGGCCGACGACTCCGGCCTGTCCGTCCGGGGGCTGGGCGGGGCGCCGGGCGTCCTCTCGGCCCGCTGGGCCGGACCGGGCAAGGACTTCGCCCCGGCCATGGCGCGGATCGAGCGGGAGCTGACCGAGCGGGGCGAGGCCGACCGTCGGGCCTTCTTCACCTGCGCCCTGGCCCTGGCCTGGCCCGACGACCTGGCCGTGGTGGCCGAGGGCCGGATCGACGGCGACCTGGTCTTCCCGCCGCGCGGGGACAGGGGCTTCGGCTATGATCCCATCTTCCGGCCGGACGGCCACGACCTGACCTTCGGCGAGATGGAGCCTGTGGCGAAGGACGCCATGAGCCACCGGGCCCGGGCCTTCTCGCGCCTGAAGGCGGCACTGGCTTGAACACCGGACCCGACGCGGCGGGCTTCGGCGTCTACGTCCACTGGCCCTACTGCGCCCGGATCTGCCCCTACTGCGACTTCAACGTCCACAGGGACCGCCGGGCGGGCGAGGCGGCGCAACTGGCGCAGGCGATCCTCGATGATCTCGCGCAGCGGCGGGAGACAACGGGCCCGCGGCGCCTGACCTCCGTCTTCTTCGGCGGCGGCACGCCCTCGCTCATGGACCCGGACGCCGTGGGGGCGGTGATCGCCGCCTGCCGGACGCTGTGGGAGGCGGGCGCGGACCTGGAGGTCAGCCTCGAGGCCAACCCCACCGACGCCGAGGCGGGGCGCTTCGCGGCCCTGGCCGGGGCCGGGGTCAACCGACTGTCCCTGGGCCTGCAGTCCCTGGACGACGAGGCCCTCGCCCTCCTCGGGCGCAACCACGACGCCGCGGCGGGGCGGCGGGCGGCCGAGGCGGCGTCGAAGGCGTTTCCCCGGGTCTCCATCGACCTGATCTACGCCCGGCCAGGCCAGTCCCCGGCGGCCTGGGCGGCGGAGCTGGACGCGGCCATCGACCTGGGGGCGGGCCACCTCTCGCCCTACCAGCTGACGATAGAGCCGGGGACGGCCTTTGAACGGGCGGTGCGGCGCGGACGCCTGTCGCCTCCCGCCGACCCGCAGGCGGCGGACCTCTGGGACGTGACCCAGGCGCGCCTGGCCCGGGCGGGCTTCGAGGCCTACGAGGTCTCCAACCACGCCCGTACGCCCGCCGACCGGTCGCGGCACAACCAGGTCTACTGGCGGGGCGGGGACTGGCTGGGAGTCGGACCCGGCGCCCATGGTCGGCTGACCGTCGAGGGGACGCGGCGCGGGCAGGCCTGCGCCGCTCGCCCCGCCGACTACATCGCCGCCGTCGCGCGCGGGGCCGGGGAGGGGGAGGTCGAGGTCCTGTCGGCTCGGGAGGCGGCGCTTGAGCGAGCCCTGTCCGGTCTTCGCCTGGCGGAAGGGGTCTCCTTTCACGAAGTGTCGCCCCTGGGCCTGGCCCCCGGTCACCCCGAGGTCCTGGACCTGGCGGCGAGGGGCCTCCTGGTCGCCGACCCGGCGCGGCTGAGGGTCACCGAGGACGGCCGCCGCCTGCTGGACGCGGTGCTGGAGCGCCTGCTGGCGAACTGAGGCCGCCCTGCCTTGCAAACGCCGCACAAAGCCGCGAAGGCTTGCCCATGAGCCGCCGACCCCCGCCGCCGCCCCTGTCCGACGCCCCCCTGGCGCCGGGCCTCTACCTGGTGGCCACCCCCATCGGGAACCTGCGCGACATCACGCTGAGGGCCCTCGACATCCTGTCGGCGGCGGACCTGGTCCTGGCCGAGGACACCCGGGTGACCGGCAAGCTGCTGGCCGCCTACGGCCTGTCCAAGACCCTGGCCCGCTACGACGAGCACGCGGGCGGGCGAACGGCGCCCCGGGCCCTGGCCCTGCTGGAGCAGGGCGGACGCGTGGCCCTGGCCTCCGACGCCGGCACCCCCCTGGTCTCGGACCCGGGCTTTCCCCTGGTGCGGGAGGCCATCGCCCGGGGACTGCCGGTCTTCGCCGCGCCCGGCCCCTCGGCGGCGCTGGCGGCCCTGACCGTGTCGGGCCTGCCCGCCGAACGCTTCCTGTTCGCCGGCTTCCTGTCGCCGAAGTCGGCCGCCCGGCGGCGGGAGCTGGCCGAGCTGGCGGGGATCCGCGCCACCCTCATCCTGTTCGAGGGCGGCAGCCGGCTCAAGGCGAGCCTGACCGACATGGCGCAGGTGCTGGGTCCCCGGCCGGCGGCCGTGGCCCGGGAGATGACCAAGCTGCACGAGACCCTGGTGCGCGGTCCCCTGGACGTGCTGGCCGCCGACCCTTCCCTGGACCATCCCCTGGGCGAGGTGGTCATCGTGGTGGCGCCGGGCCGGGAAGAGGCCGCCACGGCGGACGACGCGGATGCCGCCCTGGCCGAGGCCCTGACCCGGCTGTCCCCCGGCGAGGCGGCCTCGGAGGTCGCCCGGGCCCTGGGCCTGCCCCGCCGCGATCTCTACCGCCGGGCCCTGGACCTGAAGGGCGCCGGATGAGGGCGGCGGCGCGGCCCTGGCGGCGCCGGCTGGGCGCCCGGGCGCGGATCGACGGCCGCCGCGCCGAGTGGGTCGCCCTGGCCTGGCTGATGCTGAAGGGCTGGCGGATCCTGGGCTTCCGGCTCAAGACCCCCCAGGCCGAGATCGACATCCTGGCCCTGCGCGGACAGGTCCTGGCGGTGG
Source organism: uncultured Alphaproteobacteria bacterium (assembly GCA_903842425.1). GTDB lineage: Bacteria > Pseudomonadota > Alphaproteobacteria > Caulobacterales > Caulobacteraceae > Phenylobacterium. The sequence continues at coordinate 9,562 of CAIMLY010000405.1, forward strand.
TGGAGGTCAAGTCCCGGGCCAGCCTGGAGGCCGCGCTCGAGGCCGTGGGCCCCGACCAGAGGGAGAGGCTGAGGCGGGCGGGCCAGACCCTGGCCTCCCGCCGGCCGGACCTTGCCGGGCGTTCGGTTCGGCTGGACCTCGTCGCCCTCGCCCCCGGCCGGCGGCCCCGCCACCTGGCCGACGCCTGGGCGGGACTTTGACGGGCGGGGCTTTGACGCCGCGCGTGCGCCCCGTGCTAGAAGGCCCTGCGAGAGGGAGCCCGCCATGAAGCTGAACGTCGCCGTCCAGATGGATCCGCTGGAGCACATCCGCATCCAGGGGGATTCCACCTTCGCCATGATGCTGGAGGCCCAGGACCGGGGCCACGACCTTTTCGTCTACACGCCAGACCGCCTGGCCCTGGAAGGCGGACGCCTGATGGCCCGCGGCCGGTCCGTCCGGGTGAAGGACGTCCAGGACGAGCACGCCGCCTTCGG
>CAIMLY010000406.1 GCA_903842425.1 uncultured Alphaproteobacteria bacterium
TCGAGATCCGCGGTGAAGCAGACCGAGCCGTCACTGCGCACCGCAACTCCGGTGGCGACGTAGGGCGGCGGCAGCCCCGGCCCTGCGGCCAGGCCGATGGGCAGGTTCTCGGCGATGATCTTCCGCTCACCCTTGGCGAGGTCGATCTCGGTCAGCCGCCGAGCCCCGGCCTCCGCCACGACCAGGCTGCCCCAGGGGGTGAAGGCCAAACCTTCTGGCAGGGCCAGCTGTTCGGCCACCCGGCTCTTGGCGCCGGTCGCGAGGTCGATCCGCGTGAGGCTCCCGGCCGCCTCGCTGACATAGAGGGCGCCGTCGGGGCCCACGGCCATCTGGACCGGACCGGAGAGGCCGGTCGCCAGGGCCCGCCGGTCCTTGAACCCCTCCCCGCTGGCCACGGTGAGGGTTCCGGTCCCGATCTCGGCCACGGCGATGCGGCCATCCGGAAGGAACTGGGCGTCCATCGGGGCGCTGAAGCCGTGCAGGACGGTGACGGTCCTGAAGTCCTTGCGGTCCAGCACCTGGACGGAGCCGCTGAACCAGGAGGCCAGCAGGACCTGCCGGGCTCCAAGGCCCAGGGCGAACGGATACTCGATGTCCGAGGCCTGCATCCGGTGGATGTCGCGGACCGAGCCGGTCCTCAGGTCCACCTGCCGGAAGGCGAAGACGTCGGCCACCCAGGCTGTGTCGCCCTCGATCTTCAGGCCGGCCGGCACGGCGAGCCTTCCCGACAGGAGAGTGGTCACCGCGCCCGTCGCGGGATCGAAGGCCTGCACGGCGTTGTCCGCCATGTTCGAGACATAGATCGTCCCCTCGGGCGCGATGGCGAGGTTGTCGAGGGAAGTGGCCAGCTTGCGTACGGCGTGCTTGCGGCCCGTGGCCAGGTCCACCCGGCTGATGTCCCCGGCCCGGGTGTCGACCACCCAGAGGTTGCCCTTGCCATCCAGGTTGACCGCCGCCGGCACCTGGAACTCGCGATTGATGACGGTGACGGCCCCGGTGGCGGGGTCCATCCTGGCCACGGCGCCCTTGAACCAGAGTGGGCCATAGAGCTGGCCGTCCTGCCCGACCTCGAAGCCGTTGAAGCCCCCCAGGTCCCTGGCGATCAGCCGGGGCGCCTTCACCCCCGCGACGTCGATCTCCCACATCGCGTCGCCGAGGAAGACCTGGCTGGCGTAGAGCCGGCCGGTCTTCATGTCGAAGGCCAGGGAGTTGATCCCGGTCAGGTCCTTGGCCAGGACCCGGATGGGCGCCCCTTCCGTCTCCCGGAAGCGGACAATGCCCTGGAGGTAGGAGGTCCAGGCCAGCTCCCCCTTGGGCCCGATGGCGATGTCGTCGGCCTGCCCCTCCGGCCCGGGGATGTAGACCCTGGCCGCGCCGGTCGCCCGGTCGACCACCCACATGTCATTGCCGACCACGGTGCCGGCAAGGACCCGCCGGGTGTCCAGGACCGCCAGGCCGTGCACGCCGTGGAGGGCGGACGGGGCCACCACCGCCTCCGGCGCAGACCAGCCCCCGGCGCCCGCGGCGCCTCCTGTGCTGGTGATGGCGGTTGCAAGGCCCAGTGCGGCCAGGGTGCGCTTGATGCTCATGTCATTCCCCCCGAAGACTCCGGCCCGACCGGAGAGAGGGGAGCATCCAATGTTCCGCCCTCGAGGTCCACCGCCTGCCGTTCCAGGCCCTCAGGCGCCCCGCAGCTCCGGAGGCGCCACGGCCAGCCAGTCGCCAATCGCCTGCTCATACAGGGCCGCCAGCTGCAAGAGAGGGAAGTCGCCCCGGGGCCGGCCGATCAGCTGCAGGCCCATGGGCAGGCCCTGGGGACCAAAGCCGGCGGGGACGCTGAGGGCGGGAAGCCCGGCCAGGGTGGCGTAGATCACGACTTCCATCCACCGGTGATAGGTGTCCATGGGCGCGAAGCCCCCGGTCGTCCGGATTTCCGTCGGCCAGCGCAGGGTCTTGTCGAAAGGCCAGACCTGGGCGCTGGGCAGGGCCAGGACGTCGCAGGTCCCGAACAGCCCGAGCATGTCGTGGAAGAAGGCGGTGCGCTGCGCGCTTGCGGCCATGAACTGGCTGGCGCTGACACCCTGCCCCTGGTCGAATTCCCACCGGGCTTCGGGCTTGACCTGATCGCGCCGGGCCGGTCCGTCGGTGAAAGTCTTCTTTCCGTGGAAGGCCATGCTGGTTGGCTCGTTGGTGCTGACTGTGCTCATCAATCTCATTGGCTGGTTTGCGCGCTAGGACCCGACGGCCTGAACCGTGAAGCACTTGAAGCTTTAAGTCGCCGCTGAACCGGGGCCCTGAACGGCTGCTTTCCGGCACTCTGACGGTCGCTTCAGGGTCGTTCAGCGAAATCTGCTGGCGTCCGCTTCCCTAGACCGCGACCGGCAGCAAGGGGGCGGGAGCCGCCGTTAGATCGGGCAAGGCGAACGACCAAATCCAGCCAGATAACAGTCGACCTGCCACATCGAACAGTTCCGCGGCGATCCCAATGCCAAACCAGCGCGCTTCGGGGGCACGGCGAATTCGATGTCAACCGCGGGGCGAACAGCCGCTCCCAACCGATCGAGATGAACAAGACATGGTCATGGTCCGCGCAGATGGCCCACCCTCGTCTTGCCCCAACTGGACCAGGCCACTCCCCAAGCCACCCAGGCGCAGCTATTCCGGAGACGCCACAAGACTGCGATGATATCGACCCTGCATCCGCTCCGGAGAAGAGGGACTTGATGCCATACTGCAAGCACTCGTCGATCATCGGGGCCGCTCTGCTGCTTGCGGCCTCTGTCTCGTCACTCGCCGCGGCGGAGGCTCCCGACGCAAAGGCCAGGGCTTGGCCAACGGAAGAAGGCGTTCCGGTCAACCAGTGGTACATGCGGACCACCGATGCGGACGGCACGAAGCTGCGCCACTACATCGCGGAGTACGGCACGGCAGCAAAGCCGGAGCAAACAGTCATCGTGCTGCACGGCGGATGGGGGGCGGAGCACAGCTATCTTGTGCCCGCCATTCGACCACTTGCCGGCAGCTACCGGTTTGTCCTGTACGACCAGCGCGGCTCGCTGCGCACACCCGCGGACCCGGAAGACA
>CAIMLY010000407.1 GCA_903842425.1 uncultured Alphaproteobacteria bacterium
CGGGAGACCTGGAGTTCGGCCAGCTCGCCGAAGTCGCGGTTGAGACCCCGGGCCGCCTTGCGGGCGGCGTCGGACATGACCTTGAGGAGGGCGGACTGGGTCGACATGGGGGGCGGAACCTAGTGGTCCGGCCGCCGCAAGGCAAGGCGCGGGGCGCGGACCCCGGGATCAGGCGGCGCTGGCGCCGCTGCGGTCGGCCAGGCCCTCGGCGATGGCGGCGTTGAGGGCGCGCACCGCCTCGGCGTCTCCCGCCGGGTGGCTCCAGACCCCTGCGGACACCGCGATGAAGTCCGCGCCGGCCGCCGCCAGGCCCCGGGCGTTGTCCGCCGTGACCCCTCCGATGGCGACGCAGGGGGTCTCCATGGACTCCTGCCAGAGGGTCAGGACCTCCGGCTCGGCGCGGGTCGGGGCCTCCTTGGTGGAGGTGGGGAAGAAGGCGCCGAAGGCGACGTAGTCGGCGCCCTGCTCGGCGGCCTCCATGGCCAGGTGCCGGCTGTCATGGCAGGTCACGCCGACGATCCGGTCCCGCCCGACCTGCCGCCGGGCCTCGGCGTAGGAGGCGTCGGACTGGCCCACGTGCACCCCGTCGCAGTCGAGGCGGGCGGCGAGGTCGGGGTCGTCGTTCAGGATCAGGGCCACGTCGTGGGCCCGGGCGATGGGACCGAGCACCCGGACCGCCTCGGTGACCTCAGCTTCGGTGGCGCCCTTCAGGCGGACCTGGAGGGCGGCGACGTCCCCTGCCGACAGGGCGGCCTCAAGACGCCCGGCGAAGGCTTTGACGTCGTCCAGCCGGGGCGGCGTGATCAGGTAGAGGCGGCAGGCGGGAAGGGACATGCCCCCTTCTTAGCCCGACCTGGCCGGGGCCCCAAGGGCGGCGGGCCCGGAAAGTCCCAGCCTGGCGCCCAGGGGGCGGCGTGCCCGGAAAGTCCCAGCCTGGCGCCCAGGGGGCGGCGGGCCCGGAAAGTATTGGGCGGCGCGGCGGGCGGTGGTAAGGCCCCGCCCGATGTTCCTGCTTTCCGACGACCTTGCGTCCCTCCGCCGGGACCTCGACGCCGCCGACAGCGCCACGGCGGTGCTGCAGGCCCGCTGCGAGGCCCTTGGGCTGCCCGGCGGGCCGCGGGTGCGGGCCTGGGTCGAGCCCTGCGAAGGAGAGGTGGACGAAGCGGTGCGAGGCCGGCTCAGGGCGGCGCCCGGCGAGGTCCTGGCCTGCCGCCGCGTGCGGCTGATGTGGGGCGACGTCGCCCTCTCCCGGGCGATCAACTGGTACCGGCCCGAGCGGCTGACCGCCGACATGCGCCGGCGTCTGTCCGAGACGGATGAGCCCTTCGGCGTGGTCGCCCGCCCCCTCGGCTACCGCCGTGTCCTGCGTGAGACGCAGCTGGTCGAGGCGGCCGGGCGCGCGCCGTCCCTGCACTGCCGGGCGGTGCTGGAAACGCCGGACGGGGAGCCTCTGGCCCTGGTCGAGGAAATCTATCCAGGCGACTGAGGCGGAGGCCTCACGCCCGGGCTGTCCGGGTCAGGCGGCTTCGGGAAGGGCGCCGGCCAGACCCTGAGGGGCGATGACGGTCGCAGGGCGGCGTTCCCGCACCGCCCGCGTCGGCAGGTCCAGTTCCTCGGGCGTCAGCAGGAAGCCCGCCCGCCTGGCCGCAGCGCCGATCTCCACCCGCGAACCCAGCAGGGAGATGGCCGGGGCCGCCAGCAGCGGCAGGACGATGGGCAGGAAGACCAGGGTCAGGTCCGGGCGCGCCAGCAGGGCGGCGGCGAACACCACCCCGGCGCGGACTTCCCAGGCGTGGGCGGCGAAGGCCTCGGACCAGCGCATCCGGCCGGCCTCGCGCTGCTGGGGCCGCCAGCCGGAGTCCCGTCCGGAGAAGATCTCGATCAGCATCCGGGTGTGGCTGACCATCATGATGGGCGCCATGACCATGGACATCATCATTTCCAGGGCCACCCCCGGCAGGATGAAACCGGCGCCGCCGAAGGCCTCGCGGTCACGGCGGCGGGCGAGGACCAGCAGGCTGCCGAACAGCTTGGGCCCGAACAGCAGGAACCAGGACAGGGCGGCCATCCACATGACGATGAGGCCATCCTGGCGGGGCTCCACGATGGTGCGCCAGCCGTGCAGGGTGGAAATCTCCAGGAGCCTCGGCTCGGTCTGGAACTGGATGATCAGGCCGGTCAGCAGGGCGAGGAACCAGAGGGGCGAGGCCAGGTAGGCCATGACGCCGATCAGCATCTGCAGGCGGCTCATGGGGTGCAGGCCGGCGGCGGTCAGCAGGCGCAGGTGCTGCATGTTGCCTTGGCACCAGCGGCGGTCGCGGGCGAGGAAGGCCTGGAGGCCGGGAGGCGCCTCCTCGAAGCTGCCGGGCAGGGCGCCCGTCATGTGCACCGACCAGCCCTGCCGGCGGAGGTAGGCCGCCTCGACCGAGTCGTGACTCATCACGTGCCCGCCCAGGGGCTTGCGGCCCGGGAGGACGGGCAGTCCGCAGGAGCCGGCGAAGGCCCGGACCCTGACGATGGCGTTGTGTCCGAAGTAGGCCGACTCCGGACCGGTCCACCAGGCCAGGCCCGTGGCGGCCACGCGTCCATAGAGCCGCACGCCGAACTGCTGCACCCGCTGGTAGAGGGTCTCGGCGTTGATGATGGCCGGGGTCGTCTGGATCAGGCCCGCCCGCGGGTTCCGCTCCATGGCGTCGACCAGGTGCAGGAGGGTCTCGCCCGACATCAGGCTGTCGGCGTCCAGGATGACCATGTGCGGGTAGGACCCGCCAAAGCGGCGGACCCAGTCGGCGATGTTCCCCGCCTTGCGCTCGGTATTGGTCTCCCGGCGGCGATAGAAGGCCCGGCAGGCGGAGGTCAGGCGGAAGCGCTGGAAGGCCGCCCACTCAGCCTCGGCGGCCTCCGGCGAAGTCGAGTCGGACAGGATGAAGAGGTCGAAGGCGCCAGCCGCGTCGAGGTCCCGCAGGCTGCCATCGATCCGGGCCAGACGGCCGAAGGCGGCCGATGCGTCCTCGTTGTAGAGCGGCATCAGCAGGGCCGTGCGCACCTGCGGCCGGCGGGGCCGGTCCGGGAACTCGAAGTGGTCCCGGTCGCCGCGCAACATCTGCAGGACAAGGCCGGCGAAGGCGCTGCAGAACCATCCGGAGAGGGGGATGATCAGGGCCGAGAACAGGCAGAGGGCGAGGATCTCGAGGGCGGTGAACCCTTCCTCGGCATAGATCCGGGCCGGGGTCAGGAAGGCGAAGAGGGCGAGGGCCAGGGTCGCGGCCAGCATGGCCGTCCGACGCAGGACCAGGCCCCGGGGCCCGGGGACCGGCGGCGGGCTCCCGTCTTCCGCAAGGCCGTGGCGGGGCATGTCGAGGGGCGCTTCTGCAGGAAGCCAGACCCGGACGGCGGCTTCGCCGGTCCAGGCGTCGTCCGCGGACGCGCCGAACTCCCTGCTGCGAAGACCGTCCATTGCCCCGGGTTGCTCCCTCAATCCGCCATGGAAAGCAGATGATCACAAACGCGTTATGTTGCAGCGCCGCATATGCAATAACGGAAACGTGAACGCAAGCCTGTACGAACTTCAGGCTGGCCAGGAAGGCTGGCGCCCGGTTTTCAGGCGCCCGGCCGGGATCAGGTCGCGGAATCGTTCCGGGCGAGGGCCAGGAGCCGCCGCTCCAGGGCCAGGGCGGCGATGCCGGTCCAGCCCACGAGGACGATGGCGAAGGCCCGCTCCCACCAGCCGACATTGTCGTCGTTGACCAGGCCCTTGAAGATCAGGTGCTTGGTCAGGACCGTCAGGATGGCCATGGCCACGAACACCGCCAGCAGGAAGAGGCGGAGACGTCCCATGCCCTCGATCCGGCGAAGGGCCCAGACCAGGGCCAGCGGGGCGATCTGGATGCCGAGCCCCAGGTTGATGGCCAGGTGCCGGGGATCCGGCCAGGGGTAGAGGCTGGACAGGACCAGGCCCACGCCGGCAAGCCCGAAGCACAGGGCGATGACCGCAGCCGAAACCCGGGCCCCGCCCAGGGCCAGCACCGACAGGGCGAAACCGATTCCCGCCACGCCGGCGGCGACCCCGGAGACCAGCACGCCGATGTTGAAGATGGCCGGATGGGGCGCCGCGGCCCCGCCGAGTTCGCTGATGTACTGGGTGGCGTGGTCGAAGCCGGGCCAGGTGAGGGCGGCGACGCCGACGCTCACATAGGCCAGGATCGGCGCGGCGATCCCGATCCTGAGCAGGAAGCGGCGTCGGCGGAACCGGGTCATGGGGTCCTCGGCCGGGGCCGGAGGCCCCAGAGGGGCCGCAGGACGCCGATGCGGCGCACGATCTCGTAGACCGCCAGGCTGCCGCCCAGGGTGATCCCCACCAGGAGGGAGGCCTCGGCGCCGACGGGCAGCCCCCAGGGCTTGAGGAGGTGTGCGGCGATGACCAGCAGGGTCTGGTGGGCCAGGTAGCAGGGAAAGACCGCGTCGGTGAGGTAGCGCAGGACCGGTCCGTCTGCGCCCCTCAGGAGCCGGCTGCCAAAGCCCAGGACCGCGCAGATCGTCGCCCACTGGTAGACGGCGAAGGCGAGGTTGGCCTGGGCCGAGGGGGGCAGGTCCACCGGCTGGGAAAAGATGATCAGGGCCGGCAGGCTGGCCGCCGCCACCGCCAGGGCCGTCCAGCGCATCCGCTCGAAGCGCGTCCAGACGTCCTCCCGCAGGGCCAGCAGGAAGCCGGTCAGGAAGACCCCCAGGGACATGGCGTGGTTGTAGGGGTCATCCGTGATGTGGTTGGTCAGGCCCGCCCAGGGAAAGACCATGAGCCGCAGCAGGGCCAGGTAGATCATCGGCACGACCAACAGCCGACCACCGGCGAGGAGGCGTCCGAGCCCGGCCTCCAGTCGCCCGAACAGCCCGGGTGAGGCGGCCAGGGCCAGGGCCGCCAGGCTGTAGACCGTGATGTAGAGCACGAACCAGATGTGGTTGAGGGGGACCCCGTCCCGGAGCCCCGCGGGACTGAACTCCGACAGCCACCAGGCCCCGAGGCCGCCGGAGAAGCTGCCCTTCTCCACCGCCTCGATCCAGGACTGCGGCGGCACGAGGACCAGCACGCCGAACAGGAGGGGCGGGACCAGACGTTCCAGGCGCTGGCGGAAGGCCCGGGCCGGCGGGGTCTTGCGGACCATGAACCTCAGGGCGACGCCCGAGACCATGAACAGCAGGGTCAGCCGCCAGGGATTGGTGACCAGGGCCGCCAGTCCCAGGGCCTCGATGGTGTGGGGGCTGTGGACGTGCCAGTCCCACGGCGCATAGACGAGGCCGACATGATAGAGGATCAGCACGCCGAAGGCGGCGATGCGGATCCAGTCGATGTCCGCGCGGCGCTGTGAGGGGGCCGGAGTCACGGACCCTCCTATGCGACGGGGAGGGCCCGCCTGTCCATGCCGCCCGGATTCCGCCGTCAGGCGAAGTCGCGGGCGAGTTCGGCGCGTGTCGCCGGGGTCAGGACCGCCATGTGGGCGTAGGCCTCATGGTCGCTGCCGACCAGGACCTGGACGCCCGGCGAGCGGAAGACCGCCTTCTGGGCTTCGGTCAGGGGGAAGTGCAGGAAGTGGACCGACGAGGTCTTGCCGTCCTCGCGGGTGCGTTCGACGTCGCCTTCCTGGACCGCGTAGATCCGCTCCTCGCCGACCTGCAGGTAGATCCGGTCCTCGACACCGCCCAGCCGGGCCAGGGTCGCGGCCCGGCGCACCGGGTCCTCGATCTCGAACATGACCGTGGCCACCAGCTCGGACCCCTGGGGCACCAGCGGGTTGTAGGCGGCCAGCTCGTCGGCGACCTGGGCCGCGCCGCCCTTCTCGATCAGGAGCATCTCCTGGATCTGGAAGAGCATGGTCTCGTAGGTCTCGAAGTAGAACGAGCAGACCGGGCCAAGGTCGATCCGCCGCAGTCGCTTGGTGGGCAGCAGGGCCGAGCGGCGCGCCTTGCGCTGCCGGGCGAACTCGGCGTCGGGGATGATGTCTGTCGGCGTGATGCGGCGCAGGGCGGCGGGCATGGTCAGAGGACTCCGTAGGCGCGGGCGAAGATTTCGATGGGGTGGGACTGGCGGGGCTGGGGCCCCTTGGCGGTGGCCTCTTCGTCGGCCAGCAGCTGGCCGATGTGCTTGCAGGCCAGGGGGCAGTCCGAACAGAGCTCGGCGGAGCCCTTCTGGGCGACCTGCTTGGCCGTGGGCCGGCCGACCTTCACGGCCAGGGGACGGGTCGCCTTCATGACCCCGAAGGTCCCGCCGTGTCCCGAGCACCGCTCGACGATCTCGACCTTGGTGTCAGGGATCAGCTTCAGCATGTCCGCCGAGCGCGCGCCCATGTTCTGGGCCCTGGAATGGCAGGAGTGGTGCACTGTGACGCCGCCCTCGACGGGGGAGAGGCCGGGGGCCAGGCCCAGGTCCCGGTTCAGGTCGACGACGTACTGGCAGATGTCCCGGGTGGCGGCGCCCAGCTTCGCGACGGCCGCGTTCTCGGGCAGGATGAGGGGCCACTCGAACTTCATCATCAGGCCGCAGGAGGCCGTCAGGGCGACCACCTCGTAGCCCTGGTCGATGTAGGGCTCGAAGACGGCGGCGACCCGGGCGGCCTTGCCGGCCACCCCCGAAAGGTCGCCGCCCTCCAGCTGGGGCATGCCGCAGCACTCGGGATAGACGACCTTGGCCTCGATGCCCTGGCGGGCGAGGACGCGCGCTGCAGCGACGCCGGTGTCGGGGCCGTTGTATTCCACGGAGCACGTCGAATAGATCGCCACCTTCCGCTTACCGAAGGCCGGGCCCGCGGGATCAGGCGGGACAGGGGTGGGCAGAAGGTCGCTGGCCGTCTTGCCGTGATACTTGGGCAGTTCGGCCTCGGCGTCGATCTCGGCGATGGCGTCGAGCAGCTTGCGGATCGGGGTGTTCTTGCGGGCGGTCCCCCAGTTGGCGATCCGCGCCAGCGGCTTGGCCAGGCGGCCGTTCCGGTCGGTCTTGCCCAGCTCGTCCCGCACGAAGCTCTTCTCGCCGGCGCGGCGCTTCGCCGCCCGGTAGCGCAGGATCAGGTGGGGGATGTCGATGTTGAATTCGTGCGGCGGCACGTAGGGGCACTTGGTGAGGAAGCACATGTCGCACAGGGTGCAGGCTTCATCGACCTTGGCGTATTCACTCTTGGGAACGCTGTCGAGTTCGCCGGTCTTGGACTCGTCGATCAGGTCGAAGAGCCGCGGGAAGCTGTCGCACAGGTTGAAGCAGCGCCGGCAGGTGTGACAGACGTCGAACTGGCGCTCCATCTCGGCCTCGACGGCCGCGAGGTCGTAATAGGCCTCGTCTCGCCACTCGATGGGGTGGCGGAAAGGGGCGTCCAGGCTGCCCTCACGGGCGGCGGGCTTCTTCGTGTCCGACATGGCGCAGGCTCCAGGCAGGAATCCGGACGGCGGATGCGAAACCGGCGGCGGGCTGCTGAGCCCGCCGCCGGCGCATCGTCAGTCCCGTCGGATCAGGAGAGGGACTCAAGGGCGCGCTGGAAGCGGCCGGCGTGGGACTTCTCGGCCTTGGCCAGGGTCTCGAACCAGTCGGCGATCTCGTCGAAGCCTTCCTCGCGGGCGGTCCGGGCCATGCCGGGGTACATGTCGGTGTACTCGTGGGTCTCACCGGCGATGGAGGCCTTAAGGTTGGCCTCGGTGCCGCCGATCGGCAGGCCGGTGGCGGGGTCGCCGACGGCTTCCATGAACTCGAGGTGGCCGTGGGCGTGGCCGGTCTCGCCTTCGGCGGTCGAGCGGAACACGGCGGCTACGTCGTTGTAGCCTTCCACGTCGGCCTTCTGGGCGAAGTAGAGGTAGCGGCGGTTCGCCTGGCTCTCGCCGGCGAAGGCGTCCTTCAGGTTCTGCAGGGTCTTGCTGGTCGCGAGGCTCATCTGGGTCTCCGGGGCTGGGACGCCGGTGCGCGGCGTCAGGGTCGACCGTCCGCCCGGAAGGCGGGGGATCACCGTCGTCCTACGCGCGGGTCGGACATAGGGCAAACTGGAAGAATTTATGATCAGCATAGGAATCTCCGATGATGCTGACCCGGAGCTTGCCAGCCGCCCGCCGGGGTCGCAGGGTCTGCCTCGGGTCGACGGACAGGCAGATCGGGGAGGCGCCCATGACCATTCAGCTCAGACAGATCGCCCTGGTGGCCGCCCGGCTGGAGCCGGCGCTGCAGGACCTCGAGGCGGTCTTTGGCCTCGCCCGGGCCTACATCGACCCCGGGGTCGCCGTCTTCGGACTTGAGAACACCCTCCTGCCGGTCGGCCGGAATTTCTTCGAGGTGGTGGCCCCGGTCCAGGAGGCCACGGCGGCGGGCCGCTACCTGGAGCGCCGCCGCGGCGATGGCGGCTACATGGTCATCACCCAGACCGAGACCCTCCCCGAGCTGGAGGGGGTCCGCGCCCGCGCCGCCGCCGATGGCGTCAGGGTCGCCTGGGAGTCCGCCCGGAAGGGCTGGACCCTGATCCAGCTGCATCCCGGCGACATGCTCACCACCTTCCTCGACGTGGAATGGGACGAGCACGGCGACCTGTCGGGTCCCTGGCCCCCCGCGGGGGGGACGGGCTGGGAGGACAAGGTCCGGCAGGACCGGGTGGTGGACTTCACCGGCGTCGAGCTCCAGGCCGCCGATCCCGCGGAGGCCGCCCGCCGTTGGGGCGTCGTCCTCGGCCTGCCGGTCCAGACCGTCGCCGGGTCTCCCGCCATCGCCATGGCGAACGCCATGCTGAGGTTCGTCCCGCCCGCCGACGGTCGCGGCCCGGGCCTCTCCGCCGTGGACCTGACCGTCCGCGACGTCGGGGACATCCTTGACCGCGCCCGGAGCCGGGGGCTTCCCGCCTACGATCGGACGGTGGAGGTCTGCGGCGTCCGGTTCCACCTCGCGGCCGCCGGCTAGGTTATCCCGGCCCTGCCGACGGAAAACCGCGGGCCCGGCGTTTCGCTTTCCCGGGGGCGACCCCATCTGGCCCGTCTGGGTCGTCCCGATCCCGGCCGACCTGGCCGGGAAGGCGTCCGGCCGCTGGAAGTGACATGAGAACCCGACTCCTGACGCCCCTGGTCCTTGTCCTGGCCGCCGCCGCCCCGGCCCTGGCGCGGGAGGCCCCGCCGCCCGGGAACGCCACCGGAGAGGCCGTGGTCGATGAACTGGTCGTGGAGGCCCCCGCCGATCGCGTCGGCGGCGTCGTCGGCGACGTCCAGCCGGAACTCCGGATCGATGAGTCGGAGATCCAGGCCTACGGGGTCAGCAATGTGGCCGAACTGGTGGCCCAGCTGGCGCCCCAGACCCAGTCGGGCCGGGGCCGCAGCCGGGGCGGCATGCCGGTGGTCCTGCTCAACGGCGCCCGGATCTCCGGGTTCGCAGAGCTGCGGGACCTGCCGTCCGAGGCCATCCTCCGGGTTGACGTCCTTCCGGAGGCGGCCGCCCTCAAGTATGGCTTCCCGGCGGACCAGAGGGTGCTCAACTTCGTCACCCGCAAGACCTTCCGCGCCATCACCACCGAGGTCGACATCGAGGCCGCCACCGCAGGCGGGACGGTCACCCGGGAGATCGAGGCCGGGCTGTTCCGGATCGATGGCGACCAGCGGACCCAGCTGCGGGTCGACTGGACCGCAGCCTCCGCCCTCACCGAGGCCGAGCGCGACGTGCCGCCTGCCGACTCGTCCGCGATCTTTACCGCCGACGGCGCCTTCCGGGGCCGGGGACCGGGCGGCGAGATCGACCCCGCCCTCAGCGCCCTGGCCGGCGCGGCGACCAGCGTGGCGGGGGTCCCGGCCATCGCCCGCCAGAGGCCGCCGACCCTGGCCGAGATCGCGCCCCTCGCCGGGCGGACGGCGCCTGACCAGGAGGCGGGGCTGCGCACCCTGACGCCTGAGACGCAGCGCCTCGCGATCAACGGCGTGCTGGCGCGCTCCCTCACCCCGACCACGACGGGGACCTTCAACCTCGCCCTGAGTGCGGGAAGCGCAGAGTCCCTGCAGGGGCGCTCCGCCTACGCCCTCGTCCTGCCCCAGGGCAGCCCCTGGTCGCCCTTCTCCGGGCCGGTGGACCTCCTGCGGCGCGATATCGCCCGCGGGCCCGTCACCCGCACGACCGAGGACTGGTCCGCCCGCCTGGGCTTCGGGGTGAACGGATCCCGCAGCGGCTGGCGACTGTCCCTCACCGGCGGGCTGGACCTTGCGGACGTCGTCTCGCGCACCGACGGCGGCCTGGACACGCGCTCGGCGCAGGCGCGGCTGGCGTCCGGCGACCCGGCCTTCAATCCCTACGCCGACCTCACTGCGGGCGACCTGCCGGCCTTCGCCCAGGATCGCACCCGTTCGCGGACGGCGGGCGCGGACCTCCAGGCCCTGGCGGCCGGTCCCCTGGCGGAGCTTCCGGCTGGGCCGCTGTTCCTGTCGGTGAAGGGCGGGGCCACGGGCAACTGGCTCAAGTCGCGATCCGTCCGCCGCGAGATCACCCGAGAGTCCGACCTCTCCCGGACCGGCGTCAATGGCCAGGCGAACCTCGACCTGCCCCTCCTGCGGCGCGAGGAGGAGGGCCTCGGCCGTCTCGGCGAGATTTCCGCCAGCCTCAACCTGCAGGGCGAGAGCCTTTCGGACGCCGGCAGCCTGGGCGCCGTCGGGGCCGGACTGAAGTGGGCGCCCATCGAGCGCCTGACGATCCAGGCGGCGTTCAACCGCGACCAGTCGCCGCCCACCCTGACCCAGCTGGGCGCTCCCCGGTCGGTGACGACGGGCGTCCGGGTCTTCGACTATGTCCGGGGGGAGACCGTCGAGGTCACCCAGGTCTCCGGCGGCGACCCGGCCCTGGCCAATGACACCCGCGACTCCGCCAGCCTGGGCGTGAACTGGAAACCCTTCGCCGACCGCGAGATCAATCTCTCGGCCAACTACACCCAGAGCCGCGCGGAGGACCCGGCGGGGTCCCTGCCCGCCCTCACGGCCGAGGTCCAGGCCGCCTTCCCCGAGCGGTTCCTGCGGGACGCCGAAGGGCGGCTGGTCCTGGTGGACGTCCGGCCGGTGAACTTCCTGCGCACGGACCGCGAGGAGATCCGCTGGGGCTTCAACTGGTTCGGCGGCGCCGGGCCGGTCGCAGGCCGACCGGGCGGTCCCGGGTCCCGCGGCGGGCCCCCCGCCGCCGC
>CAIMLY010000408.1 GCA_903842425.1 uncultured Alphaproteobacteria bacterium
GCCCAACGTTGGCAAGTCGACCCTGTTCAACGCCCTGACCCAGACGGCCGCGGCCCAGGCGGCCAACTATCCCTTCTGCACCATCGAGCCCAATGTCGGCGATGTGGCGGTGCCCGAGCCCCGGCTCGAAGCCCTGGCGGGCATCGCCGGATCGAAGGAGATCATTCCCGCCCGCATGAACTTCGTGGACGTCGCCGGCCTTGTCCGGGGCGCCGCCCAGGGCGAGGGCCTGGGCAACCAGTTCCTGGCGAACATCCGGGACTGCGACGCCGTCGCCTTCGTGTCCCGCTGCTTCGTCAATGACGACATCACCCATGTCGAGGGGCGGATCGACCCGATCTCGGACCTCGACATCATCGAGACCGAGCTGATGCTCGCCGACCTGGAGAGCCTTGAGAAGCGGGTGGTCAACCTCGAGAAGCGCGCCAAGGTCGGTGACAAGGAGGCGGCCGCCACCCTCGCCCTGATGAACCTCGCCCTCGCCCAGTTGAAGGAGGGCCGTCCGGCCCGGGCTGCAGAGGTCCCCGCAGGTGAGGAGAAGGGCTGGCGCATGCTCCAGCTCCTGACCGCCAAGCCCGCCCTCTATGTCTGCAACGTCGACGAGGGTTCAGCTGCAGAGGGCAACGCCTTCTCCGCCGAGGTCGCCGCCCGGGCCGGCCGGGACAAGGCCAAGTCGGTGGTGATCTCCGCCCAGATCGAGAGCGAGATCGCCCTCCTGGACCGCGAGGAGCGCGCCGAGTTCCTCGAGACACTGGGACTGCACGAGCCGGGCCTGAACAGGTTGATCCGGGAGGCCTACAGCCTGCTGGGCCTGCAGACCTACTTCACGGCAGGCCCCAAGGAGGCCCGCGCCTGGACCATCCCCGTGGGCGCCACCGCGCCCCAGGCGGCCGGTGTCATCCACACCGACTTCGAGAAGGGCTTCATCCGGGCCGAGACCATCGCCTTCGAGGACTATGTGAAGCACCGGGGCGAGCCCGGCGCACGCGAGGCCGGACGCCTGCGGTCCGAGGGCAAGGAGTACGTCGTCCACGATGGTGACGTCATGAACTTCAGGTTCAACGTCTGAGACCCACGAAAAGGCCGGCCGCTCCCGGGGAGCGACCGGCCCTTCATGTGCGAGGCGGCGCGGCGCTAGTGGGCGACGTTCCGCCAGATCCGCTTGTAGCTCACATAGAGAAGCCCGCAGAGGATCAACAGGTAGATCATTGCACCGACGCCGAAGGCCTTGCGCTCTTCCATGCGGGGCTCGGAAGCCCAGGCCAGGAAGGCGGAGACGTCCTTGGCCTGCTGGGCGACCGTGGACTTGGTGTCATCGTCGAAGGTGACCTTGTCCGGCGTCAGCTGGGGCGGCATGGCGATGAAGCCGCCGGGAGGGGCGTGCCCCTTACCCTTCCAGAAGGCCGACACGTCGCCGAGCATGTAGGGGTTGTAGTACTGGCCGTTCGGCACCTCGAGGCCGGCCGGTGGCGTCACGTAACCCGACAGCAGCGAGTAGACGTAGTCCGGACCCGACTTGCGGGCCTTGGACAGGGTCGAGAAGTCCGGCGGCAGGGCGCCGCCGTTGCCGGCCCGGGCCGCAGCCTCATTGGCATAGGGGTTAGGGAAGCGGTCGGCGGGGGTCGCCGGACGCTTGATCACGTCCCCGGTCTCGGCATCGATGTCCGAGACCTCGAAGTCCTTGGCGATGGTCTTCACATAGGGGTTGTCGTTCGGGTTGGGGTACTTCGGGTCATAGAAGGGCCCGCCCTTCTGACCGAGGTTCCGGAACGACATCAGGTTCATGGAGTGGCAGGCCGCGCAGACCTCCCGATAGACCTTGAAGCCCCGCTGCAGCTGGGCGCGGTCAAACTTTCCGAAGGGGCCGCTGAAGCTCCAGTCGACGGTGCGGGGCTCCTTCTGGGAGCCGGCGGCCAGGGCCGGCCCACCCACCAGGGCGAGGCCGAGCGCCGCGATGGCGAGACCTTTGCGAAGCATCAGGGTCAACCCCTCTTCTCAGGCGACGCCGTAGCGCCCGCAGGCGCGGCGGCGGAATGCGACAGGACCGGTTCGCTGATCGACTCCGGCTGCGGCAGCGGGGTCTCCGAGAGCCCCATGACCGGCAGGACGATCAGGAAGTAGGCGAAATAGTAGGCCGTAGCGAACCGCGAGAGCCAGACCATGGAGTTCAGGTCGGCGTCCAGGAGCTGGAAGGTCTTCAGGCCGGGGATGACATGCTCGTCCGGAAGGCGTCCCCCGCAGAAGCCCAGCACGAAGCAGGCGACCACGAAGATGAAGAAGTACATCCGGGTGGTCGGGCGATAGCGCAGGGACCGGACGCGCGAGGTGTCCAGCCAGGGCAGGATGAACAGCACGGCGATGGCGCCGAACATCAGGAGCACGCCCATCAGCTTGTCCGGGACGGCCCGGAGGATGGCGTAGAAGGGCAGGAAGTACCACTCCGGCACGATGTGCGCCGGGGTCACCAGCGGGTTGGCCGGAATGTAGTTGTCCGGGTGGCCGAGGGCGTTGGGGTTGAAGAAGACGAAGGCCGCGAACATCACCAGGAACAGGGCGATCGCGAAGCCGTCCTTCACCGTGTAGTACGGATGGAAGGGAACCGTATCCGCCTTTGACTGGACCTGGACGCCCGTGGGGTTGTTGTTCCCCACCACGTGCAGGGCCCAGACGTGCAGCACCACCACGCCGGCGATCATGAACGGCAGGAGGTAATGCAGCGAGAAGAAGCGGTTCAGGGTCGCGTTGTCGACCGCGAAGCCGCCCCACAGCCAGGTGGTGATGGACTCGCCGATGATGGGCAGGGCCCCGAAGAGGTTGGTGATCACGACCGCGCCGTGGAAGCTCATCTGGCCCCAGGGCAGGACGTAGCCCATGAAGGCCGTCGCCATCATCAGCAGGTAGATCACGCAGCCCAGGATCCACAGGATCTCGCGCGGGGCCTTGTAGGAGCCGTAGTACAGCCCCCGGAACATGTGGGCGTAGACCGCGATGAAGAACATCGAGGCGCCGTTGGCATGCATGTAGCGCACCAGCCAGCCATAGTTCACGTCACGCATGATGCGCTCGATGGAGGCGAAGGCATGGTCCACGTGCGGCACGTAGTGCATGGCCAGCACGATGCCCGTCGCCAGCTGGATGCCGAGGCAGAGGGCCAGGATGCCGCCGAAGGTGTACCAGTAGTTCAGGTTCTTCGGGGTCGGGAAGTCGACGATGCTGTCATAGGCCATCCGGGCGATCGGGAGCCGGACGTCGAGCCAGCGCTCGAAACCAGTCTTGGGGGTATAGTTCGAATGTCCGCTCATGTCGGTCAGCCCACCTTGACCATGGTGTCGGAGACGAAGGCGTATTCCGGAACCTCGAGGTTCGTCGGCGCAGGGCCCTTACGGATCCGGCCGGAAGTGTCGTAGTGCGAACCGTGGCACGGGCAGAACCAGCCGGCGTAGTCGCCGCCGCCGAAGGTCGGCACGCAGCCCAGATGGGTGCAGGTGCCGATCAGGACCAGCCACTCGGCCTTGCCGGGCTTGTGCCGGGCCTCGTCCGCCTGGGGGTCGCGCATGTCCGCCTTGTCATCCTTGATCGCCGCGGCGATCTCGGCGCCGGTGCGGTGCCGGATGAACAGGGGCTTGCCGCGCCACTTGATGGTCACGGACTGGCCGAGCTCGACCTTCGTGAGGTCGAACTCGACGGACGCCAGGGCGAGGGTGTCGCCGGCCGGGTTCATCTGGTCGAC
>CAIMLY010000409.1 GCA_903842425.1 uncultured Alphaproteobacteria bacterium
GAGCTGGGCCTGGACCTGAAGGGCGTGCTCAACGTCGTCCAGGGCGACAAGGTCATGGTCGACGCCATCCTGGATCATCCCGAGATCGCGGCGGTGAGCTTCGTGGGCTCCTCCGACATCGCCCAGTACGTCTATTCCCGCGGTGCGGCGGCCGGTAAGCGCGTCCAGGCCATGGGCGGCGCCAAGAACCACGGCATCGTCCTGCCCGACGCCGACCTCGACCAGGTGGTGCGCGACCTGTCCGGCGCGGCTTTCGGCTCGGCCGGCGAGCGCTGCATGGCCCTGCCGGTGGTGGTCCCGGTGGGCGAGCGCACCGCCGACGCCCTGCGCGAGAAGCTGGTCGCCGAGATCGCCACCCTGAAGGTCGGGATCTCCACGGACGAAGGCGCCCACTATGGACCGGTGGTCAACGCCGCCCACCGCAGGAAGGTCGCCGACTACATCCAGACCGGCGTGGACGAGGGCGCCGAGCTGGTGGTGGACGGCCGCGACTTCCGCCTGCAGGGCTTCGAGAACGGCTTCTTCATCGGCCCCTCTTTCTTTGACCGGGTCACGCCGGGGATGAAGACCTACCAGGACGAGATCTTCGGGCCGGTCCTGCAGATGGTGCGGGCGGACAGCTTCGAGTCCGCCCTGGCCCTGCCGTCCCGCCACGCCTACGGCAACGGAACGGCCATCTTCACCCGTAACGGCCGCGCGGCCCGGGAGTTCGCCTCCCGCGTCAACGTCGGCATGGTCGGCATCAACGTCCCCATCCCCGTGCCCCTGGCCTATCACACCTTCGGCGGCTGGAAGCGCTCGGCCTTCGGCGACGCCAACCAGCACGGCATGGACGGCGTGCGCTTCTACACCAAGGTCAAGACGGTGACCGCCCGCTGGCCCGAGGGCGAGGTCGAGGACTCGGCCTTCGTCATCCCGACCATGCGCTGAGCGGGCGCCCCGGAGCCGAATGACCTCCGCCCTCGAAAAGGCTTACGCCGACCGGCTTGCGCGCGGGGACCTGAGACCGGACCCCGCCCAGGCCGCCGGCCTCGCCAGCCTGGTGCGCCTGGAGCGCGACCTGGTCGCGGCGCGTCCGGGCCCACTGGCCGGCCTGTTGCGACGACGTCCGGAGTCCGTACCGGGAGTCTACCTCTGGGGCCCGGTGGGCCGGGGCAAGTCCATGCTGATGGACCTGTTCTACGAGACGGTTCCCGTCACGCGGAAGCGGCGCACCCATTTCCACGTCTTCATGCGCGAGGTCCACGAGCTCATCGGGGCCTGGCGCTCGGGCGATGCGGCGGCCCGCAAGGCGCGTTTCGGCCAGGTGCGGGGCGACGATCCGGTCCCGCCCCTGGCCGACCTGGTCGCCAGGGACGCCAGCCTGATCTGCTTCGACGAGTTCCAGGTGACGGACATCGCCGACGCCATGATCCTGGGCCGGCTGTTCGAGGCCCTGTTCGCCCGGGGCGTGACCCTGGCCGCCACCTCCAACCGGCGACCGGACGACCTTTACCGGGACGGGATCAACCGCCAGCTCTTCCTGCCCTTCATCGACCTCCTGAAGTCGCGGGTCGAGGTGGTCTCGGTGGCCGGGCCGCACGACTACCGCCTCGACCGCCTGCGCGCTGCGGGGACCTGGTTCTCGCCCATCGACCCGGACAACCGCCGCACCTTCGGCGCCCTGTGGCGGGACATGCTGGGGACGGAGGCCGCCGAGGGGGAATCGATCGAGGTCATGGGGCGCCGGCTCGACTTCCCGGACGCCGCCGGCGGGCTGGTCCGGGCCGGATTCTCCCGGCTCTGCGACGCGGCCCTCGGGCCCAACGACTACCTGGCCCTGGCCGAGCGCTTCCACACGGTCTTCCTCGAGGACCTGCCCCGGCTCACCCCGGACCGGCGGGAGGCGGCGCGCCGCTTCGTCACCCTGATCGACGCGCTCTACGAGGCGCGGACCCGGCTTATCGTCCTGGCGGAAGCCGAGCCGGTGCGGCTCTATCCCGCCGGCGACGGGGCCTTCGAGTTCGAGCGCACGGCCTCGCGCCTGCAGGAGATGCGGTCCGCCGACTGGCTGGCCGACCGGCCCTGACCTGCCGCGACGGCGCCCTATGAGATTGAAAAGCCTTCGTTGACACCCGGTCCTGTAGGCTTAAATGCAGACAGCCGGCCCGGGACGCGGGGGCGTTCGCCGGGGTTCGCCAGGACATGCCGATGACCGTACCCGCTCGAGAACGACCCTTGTCGCCACACCTGCAGGTGTGGCGCTGGCACCTGACCATGCTCACCTCCATCCTGCACCGGGCGACCGGACTGGCGCTGTATGGCGGCGCCGTGATCGTCGCGGTATGGGCCCTGTCGCTGGGCGCGGGGCCGGAGGCCTACCAGGGCTTCGTGGACCTGATGGCCTCTCCCCTCGGGCGGTTCGTCCTGGTCGGCCTGACCCTCTCGATCTTCTATCACCTCGCCAACGGCCTCCGGCACCTGTTCTGGGACGCCGGCCTGGGCCTGTCGGTGACCGCCTCGCACCAGTCGGGGATCATGGCCATGGCCTTCTCGGTGGTGGCGACCATCACGGTGTGGGCCATCGGACTTGGACCGGGAGGCCTGTGATGACCGATTTCAGGACCCCTCTCTCCCGCGCCCGCGGCAGCGGCGCCGCCGGCCACGGGGCCGCCCACTGGGTCGCCGAGCGCGTCAGCGCCATCGCCCTCATCCCCCTGTCGCTCTGGATGGTCTACGCCGCCCTGGTGGTCTCGCGCAGCGACTACGCCGGCGTCGTCGGGTTCGTGTCCTACCCCGTCAACGCCGTCCTGATCGTCCTGGTGCTGCTGGTCTCCGGCTGGCACATGCACGCCGGGGCCCGGGTGGTGGTCGAGGACTACATTCACGGCATGCTCGGCCGTTCGGCCCTGCTGGTCCTCAACCTCTTCCTCGCCGTCCTCGTGACCGCGCTTGCGGTCTTCTCCGTCCTCAAGGTCGCGCTCGGAGGCGCTCTCTGACGTCATGGCCAGCTACGAATTCACCGATCACAAGTTCGACGTCGTCGTCGTCGGCGCCGGGGGCTCCGGCCTCCGGGCGGCCCTGGGCTGCGCCCAGGCGGGCCTGAAGACGGCCTGCATCACCAAGGTCTTCCCGACCCGCTCCCACACGGTGGCGGCCCAGGGCGGCATCTCGGCCAGCCTGGGCAACATGGGCGAGGACGACTGGCGCTGGCACATGTACGACACCGTCAAAGGCTCGGACTGGCTGGGCGACCAGGACGCCATCGAATATCTCTGCCGCAACGCCCCCGACGCCGTCTATGA
>CAIMLY010000410.1 GCA_903842425.1 uncultured Alphaproteobacteria bacterium
ACGAGGGCCTGCCCGGCACCTACTGTGCGGTCATCATGAAGACGGTGGACGCCCGCACCCGGGCCAAGACCTCGATCAACGAACTCCTGAGGGACTAGGCCCATGGCCGGGATCGACGCTGTCGAGCTGACCCGCGAGCTGATCCGCCGACCCTCCGTGACGCCCGCCGACGCCGGGGCCATGGACGTGGTCGAGCAGGTCCTGGCGGGTCTTGGCTTCACCTGCCGCCGGATGCGGTTTGGCGAGATCGAGAACCTCTACGCCCGGATCGGGACGGCCCGGCCCAACCTCTGTTTCGCCGGCCACACCGACGTGGTGCCGGTGGGGGACGCCGCCGCCTGGAGCCGCGAGGCCTTTGCCGCCGACATCGTTGACGGCGTGCTGATCGGCCGCGGCGCCGTGGACATGAAGAGCGCCATCGCCGCCTTCGCCGCCGCCGCCGCCTCGGCCATCGCGGACGGCGCGGTGACGGGCTCCCTGTCCTTCCTGATCACCGGCGACGAAGAGGGCGTGGCCCTCGACGGGACCAAGCGGGTCGTGGAGACCCTGATGGCCGAAGGCGAGGTCATCGACCACTGCATCGTCGGCGAGCCGACCAGCGCCGAGAGCTTTGGCGACATGGTCAAGATCGGCCGCCGGGGCTCCATCAACGTCGGGATCCGGGTCGAGGGGATCCAGGGCCACGTGGCCTATCCGCACCGCGCGGCCAATCCCGTGCCGGTCCTGATCCGCCTGCTGGCGGCGCTGCAGGCCAGGGTGCTGGACGAGGGCTACGCTGACTTCCAGCCGTCGAACCTGGAGGTCACCACGGTGGACGTGGGCAATCCCACCACCAACCTCATTCCCGCCGTCGCCACGGCGCGGCTGAACATCCGCTTCAATCCCGCCCACCGGGGCGCGGACCTGGCCGCCTGGATCCAGGCCGAGGCCGACCGCGCCGCCGAGGGCTTTCCCGGGACGATCACCCTGACCCCGGCGATCAGCGGCGAGGCCTTCCTGACCGAGCAGGGTCCCTTCACCGAACTGGTGGCCGGCGCCGTCGAGGCGGTCTCGGGCCAGCGGCCGGACCTGTCGACCACGGGGGGGACCTCGGACGCGCGCTTCATCCGCGCCCTCTGCCCGGTGGTGGAGCTGGGCCTGGTCGGCCGCACCATGCACGCCGTGGACGAGCGCGCGCCGGTGGAGGAGATCCGCCGCCTCCAGTCGGTCTACGAGACCCTGGTCCGCCGTTACTTCGCCGCGCCGCCCTCGGCGTAGGAGACGCCCGTCAGGCTGAGTCCTGTCGCGGGCGCCACAGGACCGCAGGCCCGGCGGTCGCGCGCTTCCAGGGCGGCCTTCACGTCCTGCGACGTCCATCGCCCGACGCCCACCTCGGCCAGGGTGCCGGTCATGGACCGGACCTGGCGGTGCAGGAAGGAGCGCGAGGCGAAGCTGAGCCAGACCTCCTCGCCCCGGCGGCTGACCTCGACCAGGTCCAGGGTCTTGACCGGCGACTTCGCCTGGCAGGCCAGGTCGCGGAAGGTGGTGAAGTCGTGGTGGCCGACCAGGACCTGGGCGGCGGCGTGCATGGCCCCGGCGTCGAGGGGCGACTTCACGTGCCAGACCCGGCCGCGGTCCAGGGCGGGAGGCGCCGGTCGATTGAGGATGCGGTAGAGGTAGCGCCGCTCGGTGGCCGAGAAGCGGGCGTGCCAGCCCTCCGGCGCGACTTCGGCTTCGAGCACCACCACCGCCTCGTCCACCAGGTGGGCGTTCAGGGCGTTGCGCACGGTCAGGGCCGGCCAGGCCTTCGACAGGTCCACATGGACCACCTGGCCCGTGGCATGGACCCCGGTGTCGGTGCGACCAGCGGCCTGCAGGCGAACGGCCTCGCCCGTGAAGGCCAGGACCGCCCGCTCCACGGCGCCCTGGACCGTGGGCAGGTCTCCCTGGGCCTGGAAGCCCTTGTAGGGGCCGCCGTCGTATTCGAGGGTCAGGCGGTAGCGGGGCATCAGGTCAGGACGGTCCCGGGGGGCAGGGGCAGGCCGCGCAGGAAGTCGGCGGCGTCCTGCGGCCCCCGGCCCTCGCGCTGCAGGCGCAGCAGACGCACCGCGCCCTCGCCGGTCGCCACCAGGAGGCCGTTGTCGAGAACCGCCCCGGGAACCCCCGATCCAGCCTCGGCCCGGCTGAGCAGGGCCTTGACCCGGACAGGGCCGCGGGGGCCGGGGGCCTCGAACCAGGCGCCGGGGAAGGGCGACAGGCCGCGGATCTTGCCGTCCAGATCGGCGGCGGGCCGGCTCCAGCGCAGGCGGGCGGTCCGGGCGCTGATCTTCTTCGCGTAGGTGGCGCCCTCGGCGGCCTGGGGGGTCTCGACGGCGCGGCCGGCGGCGATGTCGGCCAGGGTCGTGACCAGCAGGTCGGCGCCAGCCTTCGCCATGCGGTCGTGCAGGGTCCCGGCGGTCTCGTCCGGCCGGATATCGAGACGGGCGGTGGCGAGGATCGGGCCCTCGTCCAGCCCTTCCGTCATGCGCATGACCTGGACGCCGGTCTCCTTGTCGCCGGCCAGGATCGCGCGCTGGATGGGCGCCGCGCCCCGCCAGCGGGGCAGGAGGGAGGCGTGCAGGTTGAAGGCGCCCAGGCGCGGCGCCTCCAGCACCTCGAGCGGCAGGATCTGGCCATAGGCCACCACCACGGCGGCGTCGAGGCCCAGGGCCCGGAAGGCCTCGACCTCGGCGGGGTCGCGCATCGAGGCGGGGGTGCGGACGGGCAGGCCAAGGGACTCCGCCAGCGCCTGGACCGGCGAGGGCCGGAGCGCCTGGCCACGCCCCCGGGGCGCCGGGGGCTGGGCGTAGACGGCCGCGACCTCAAGCCCGGCCTCAGCCAGGGCCGCGAGGCAGGCGGCGGCGATGTCCGGGGTTCCAAGGAAGGCGAGGCGCATGCGGCGGGTTTACCCCTCCGGCGGCGGCGAGGGAACCGGCAGGGGCGGGATCAGCCGGCGCGGGCCAGCTTGCGCACCCGGGCCACCGCCCGTTCACGCTTGAGCCGGGACAGGTGGTCGATGAACAGGACGCCCTTGAGGTGGTCCATCTCGTGCTGGATGCAGACCGCGAACAGGCCCTCGGCGTCCTCGACCACTTCCTGGCCGGTGTAGTCGAGATAGCGCAGCTTCACGCGGGCCGGGCGGTCGACCTCGTCGTAGACCTCGGGCACGGACAGGCAGCCCTCCTCGTAGGGGGCGGTCTCGTCCGAGGCCCAGAGGATCTCGGGATTGACGAAATAGCGGGGCTGGGGCGGCTCGTCCTGCCGGGCCAGGTCCATGACGATCACCTGCTTCGGCACGCCGACCTGCACGGCGGCCAGGCCGATGCCGGGGGCCGCGTACATGGTCTCCAGCATGTCGTCCATCAGCCGGCGCAGGTCGTCGTCCACCGCCGCGACGGGAGTGGAGACCTGCTTCAGCACAGGGTTGGGGACGGTGAGGATGTCGAGGACGGCCATGTCTTCGCCAGTTAGGGACGGGTCCGGGCAGCGTCAAGCCGCGCCGTCATCCGCCTTGGGGTCCAGGCGGGCGAGGGGGCGGACCCCGGTCTCGACGTGCGGCAGCTCAGGCATGGGCTTGCCCTCGTGGTCCACGCCCAGGGCCTCGAACCGCCGGGCCTGGGGCAGGACGCGGCTCTCCAGCGAGCCGACCACCTGGTTGTAGCGCTCCACGGCCTGGGTCAGGGCCTTGCCGACCCCGGCCACGTGGCCGCCCATGTCGGACAGGCGCTTGTAGAGCTCGCGGGCGACCCGGGCGATCTCGGCGGCGCCCCGGGCCTGGTCCTCCACCCGCCAGCCATAGGAGACCGCCTTGCACAGGGCGAAGAGGGTGGTGGGCGTGACCACCACGACCTTCTGGGCCATGGCCTCGTTCAGGAGGTCCGGCTGGCGGTCCAGGGCGGCCACCAGGAAGCTGTCGCCGGGGATGAACATGGCCACGAAGTCGGCGCTGCCGCCCAGCTCGTCCTGGTAGCCCCGGGAGGCCAGGGCGCGCACGTGGGTGCGGACGCTGTCGGCGTGTCGGGCGAGGGCGGCCTCTCGCTGGGTCTCGTCCGGGGCGTCCTGGGCGTCGAGGAAGGCGCCGATGGAAACCTTGGCGTCGATGACCAACTCGCCGCCGCCGGGCATGCGCACCACCACGTCGGGGCGCTGGCGCCGCTCGCCGGAGGTGACTGTGACCTGCTCCAGGAAGTCGAAGCGGTTCTGCAGGCCCGCCATCTCGAGCACGTTGCGCAGGGTCTGCTCGCCCCAGCGGCCCTGGACGCCCACGCCCCGGCGCAGGGCGGCGGTCAGCTTCTGGGTCTCATCCCGGGCGGCTGTCGAGGCGTTGAGGAGGGCGCCGATCTGCTCTCGCAGGCCCCCGGTCTCCTGGGCCCGGGCGGTCTCCATGTCGGTGACCTGCTTCTGGAACTTCTCGAGGGTGTCGGTCACGGGCTTGAGCTGCCCGGCCAGCTTCTCCTCGGCCAGCTTCTCGCGCAGCTCGAAGCTCTCGTTGGCGCGGGCGAGGAGCTGGTCAGCAATGGCGCCGGCGGCCTCGGCCTGCAGCAGCTCGGCGTTGCGGGCGGCCATGTCCTCGATGACCTGGACCCGGGCGGCGGTGGCCTGGAGGTCGAAGACCCGCGCCTCGGCGCGATCGGCCCGGCCCCGCTCGAGTACGGCCCAGACCACGGCGACCAGGGCCAGGGCGAAACCGAGGAGGGCGATCAGGAGTTCCGAGTTCATGAAGTGTTCCTAGTCCGGAATCGCCGGCGTGTCACGGCTCAGGCCGGACGGCGCGCGCGGAGGGCCTGGGCCAGGGTGCCGTCGTCCAGCCAGTCCAGTTCGCCGCCCACGGGCACGCCCCGGGCCAGGAGGGTCACCTCGGCCCCGGAGCCTGCGAGTCGTTCGGCCAGGTAATGGGCGGTGGTCTGGCCGTCCACGGTGGCGGGCAGGGCCAGGATGACCTCGCGCACGCCGCCTGCGGAGGCCCGGGCGATCAGGGCGGCGATCCTGAGGTCGTCCGGACCCACCCCGTCGAGGGCCGAGAGCAGGCCGCCCAGGACATGATAGCGACCGCGGAAGGACCCGCCCCGCTCCAGCGCCCAGAGGGCGCCGGCCTCTTCCACCACGCAGATCAGGCCTGCATCCCGCGATCCGTCCGCGCAGACCGTGCAGGGGTCCCGGGTGTCTAGGGCGCCGCAGGTGGTGCAGGCCCGGACCTTGGCCGCCGCGTCCGCCAGGGCCTCGGCCAGGGGCGTCATCAACTGCTCCCGGCGCTTGAGAAGGGTGAGGGCGGCCCGGCGTGCGGAACGGGGCCCCAGTCCCGGCAGGCGGGACAGGAGGCTGATCAGCCGTTCGATCTCGGGTCCGGCGGATGCGGCCAGGGTCCCTGCCTCCATTCTGTCGCAAAGGGTGTTGCAGGGTGCACCTCCCGGGGTGATTCTGTCCAAGCCCGCCCCTCGGGACAGGAAGCCCCCATGGCCCGCACCTCACGCCCCCACGCTACCGACCTCCGCGACCTTCTCGTGCGCGCCGCCATCGGACTGACGGGCGGGATCGCCGCCTGGGCTGTGGCCCGCTGGACCCCGGCCGGCGAAGACCTGAAGGTCCTGCGGGGCGTCCTGGCCCTGGCCTCCGCGACCCTGCCCGTGGTCCTCCTGGGCGCCTATGGCGCCCTGCGTTGGCGGACGCTGTCCCTGTGGGTCCTGGCGGCCGGCGGCGTGGTCCTCCTGGGCGGCCTCGGCAGGACGGCCTGGGAGGGGGGTGCGGGCCGGATCGTTCCGCCGGTTCCGGAAGGCGCCGTCCTGTTCCTGACCTGTCTGATCCTGGCCATGGGCCATGTCCTGGTCCGCGCCCGGGAAGGCGCCGGCCGGGGCAATCCCTGGCCGCGCCACTTCACCATCGCCTGGACCGATGGCTTCCGGGTCGCTCTTTCCGCCGCCCTCGCCGGGGCCCTGGTCGGCCTCCTCGGCCTTGCGGGAGGCCTGTTCGAGGTGATCGGGCTGAAGCAGGTGGGCCAGTTCCTCTTCCGTCCCATCGTCCTGTGGCCGGCAACCTGGCTCGCCTTCGCCCTTGGCGTCCATTTCACGGCGACCCGGGCGGACCTGGCCGAAGGGGCCCGGGCCCTGGGCCTGGGTCTCCTGGCCTGGCTCCTGCCCCTGATGACCCTGCTGATCCTCGCTTTCCTGGGAACCCTGCCCTTCACGGGACTAGAGCCCCTCTGGGGCACCCAGTTTGCAGCCGCCGTGCTCATGGCCGCCTGCGTGGGCCTGATCATCCTGTCCAACGCCGCCGTGCAGGACGCGACGAACATCGCCAAGATTCCGCGCGTCCTGCGCATGGCCGCGCGCCTTGCCGGCCTCCTGATGGTTCCCCTGATCGTCATCGCCGCCGTCGGCGTCTTCCTGCGGATCGGCCAGCACGGCCTGACGCCGGACCGGGTCCGGGCCCTGGCCTGCATTGTGACCCTGGCGGTCTTCGCCGGCGGCCACGCCCTGGCGGCCTTGTCCCGCCGATCCTGGCTCGAAGCCTTCGGCAAGGCCAACCTCACCGGCGTGCTGGCGGCCCTCGTGGCCTCGCTCTTCACCCTGAGCCCCGTCGGGGATCCTGATCGGCTGTCGGTCCTGGACCAGGTGCGACGCCTGCATACGGGGAAGGTCGCGGTGGATCGATTCGATTACGGGCAACTGAGGTTCGACACCGGCGAGCCCGGTCGCGCCGCCCTTCGGGAGCTTGCATCCCGACCTGGGGACAGTCCGCGCGACGCCGAGATCCGGCGCCGGGCCTCGGAGGCCCTGGCCACCAAGTCCCGGAACGACTTGAGGCTGGCGCCTCCGGTGGTCACGCCCATCGGGAGGACGCCGATCCCCGCGGACTTCCTCACCAGTCCGGCGACGGTGAACTGCACACCGGGCGCAGACTGCATGGCCCTGAGCCTCGACATCACGGGCGACGGCTCCGCCGAGGTCCTGCTGAAGAGGGGCATTTCCGTTCTCGCCTGGATCCGGGAGGATTCGGGTTGGCGCCTGTTGGGCGAACTGAGCGCGCCCTGCCTCGTGGACGACAGGCGTTTCCGGGCGGGCGAGGTCCGCGTCACGCCGCCCCAGATTCCGGTGCAGGATGTCGAGGTGGGCGGAATGCGGCTGCGGTTTGTTCCCGAAATCGCCGACTGTCCCCCTTCTGGCGGCGGGGGCTAGTCCTCCACCGCGTCTTCCCCCAGGTCGTCGACAAGGGCCGGCTCCGGAGGGGGCAGGTGACGGATCTGGACCACCTCGGCGCCGGGGAAGGCCTGGAGCACCGACAGGACAAAGGGATCCTGGCTGATCTCGGCCCGGGTCTCGCGGGCCTCGCGGGTCTGGCGTTCCCAGAGGCTCTCGGCCCCACCGCCGCCCTGGGCGGCCACCAGCCAGGGCTGGCCGGTCCAGGCCTTCAGGCGACCGACGAGGCGCTGGGCCAGGTTGGCGGGCGCCCCGGGCGCCGGCTCGAACTCCAGCACGCCGGGACGGAAGCTGACGGGCCGGACGAAGCGTTCGACATCCAGCTTCAGGGCGATGTCCCGCTCGGCGTCGATCAGGGCGACCAGGTCCTCGAAGGTCTGCAGGACCGGACCCTGGCGGGCCTCGGCCTGCGGCGCCGCCTGCAGGGAGGCCTGGGGCGACAGGGCGCGCGCGCCGCCGCCAGAGGCCGCGCTCGCGCCGCCGCCGCCCGTGACTCCGCCGCCGCCGGGGGGCTCCCCGTTCCTCAGGAGCTTCAGCGCCTCCTCCGGGCCGGGCAGGTCAGCCGCGTGGGCGAGGCGAATGAGGGCCATGTCGGTCGCCGCCGCAGGATCCGGCGCGCGCCCGACTTCGTCGCGCGCCCGCAGGAGCATCTGCCAGAGACGGGCCAGGATGGGGGCGGAGACCGCCGCGCCGGCGGCGGCCAGCCGCGCGGCCTGGTCTTTCGGCAGGGTCAGGGCCTGGGGCCCTACCGCCCGGGCGACGGAGGCGCCGTGGACGTGCTCCATCAGGTCGAGCACGACCTGGGCAGGGTCGGCGCCCAGGGCGTAGAGGTGGCGGAAGGCGCCCACCGCGCCGCCGGGATCGCCCTTCAGGACATGCTCGAAGAGGTCCAGGGTCCCGGCCCGGTCGGCCAGGCCCAGCATGTCTCGGACCAGGGCGGCGGGAACGGTCTGGCCGGGCTCGGCCTGGACGATGGCCTGGTCCAGAAGCGACTGGGCGTCCCGCACCGAGCCCTCGGCGGCCCGGGCGATGAGCGTCAAGCCCTCGGCCTCCATGCGAACGCCCTCGGACTCCAGGATCATCTGCAGGTTTCGGATGATGTCCTCGGGCTCCACCCGCCGCAGGTCGAACCTCTGGCAGCGCGAGAGGATGGTGACCGGCACCTTGCGGATCTCGGTGGTGGCGAAGATGAACTTGGCGTGGGGCGGGGGCTCCTCGAGGGTCTTCAGCAGGGCGTTGAAGGCCCCCGTCGAGAGCATGTGCACTTCGTCGATGATGTAGACCTTGTAGCGCGCCTCCACCGGGGCGTAGCGCACCCCATCGAGCAGGTCGCGCATGTCGCCCACGCCGGTGCGGCTGGCGGCGTCGAGCTCCAGCACGTCCATGTGCCGGCCCTCGATGATGGCGCGGCAGTGCCGGCCCTCGACGGACAGGTCCAGGCTGGGGGCGTCGACGGCGTCGGTCTGGAAGTTCAGGGCCCGGGCCAGAAGCCGGGCGGTGGTGGTCTTGCCCACCCCCCGCACGCCGGTGAGCATGAAGGCGTGGGCGATCCGCCCGGC
>CAIMLY010000411.1 GCA_903842425.1 uncultured Alphaproteobacteria bacterium
GATGGCCGCCACGGACCACGGGGGCCCGAACCATTCACGGGTCAGCCGGGACATGACCTATCCGGAGGTGCTGAAGGCCCGCCGGGAGGTTCCCGGCCTTGTCCTGTTGTTCGGCCTCGAGCTGAACACCCCCGGCGCAGACCATTCCAGCATCATCGTGCCCAGCTCGCCCCAGGAACGGGATGACCTGACCGACCTGGAGCGCAGGTTCGACAAGTTCGAGGCCTGGCCGGTCGACCCGGCCCGGGACCAGGAAAGCCGGATGGTCGAGGCCCTGACCTACATGAAGGCCCTGCCGCGTCCGCCGGTGGTGATCGCCCACCATCCCTCGCGGTCGGCGAAGGGCCTTGGCCAGTATGGCCAGACCGCTCCGGCCGAACTGCGCGACTGGAACGATGCGGCCCCCCAGGTCTCGGTCGGCATGGAGGGCGCGCCGGGTCACCAGGCCGGGGGTCTCAAACCCGATGGGTCGCCGCGCACCGACGAGAAGCGGGGCGCCTATCGCCAGCATCCCACCTACGGCGGCTTCGACCAGATGACCGCCCGGGTCGGCGGGTTCTGGGACTCCATGCTCGGCGAGGGACGCCGGTGGTGGATCACCGCGACTTCGGACTCGCACCGGCACTATACCGATGGCGGGATCGACTTCTGGCCGGGCGAATACGCCAAGACCTACGTCCTGGCCCGCAAGGCGCCGGACGACATTCTCGACGGCCTGCGCAATGGCCGGGTCTTCGTGGCTACCGGGGACCTGGTCTCCTCGGTGGACCTGGAGGTCCGCCCCGTCGCCCGGGGAGCCACGGCCGCCGGCATCGGCGGCGAGGTGACGGTCTCACGCGGCCAGGACGTGCGTGTCACCCTTCGCGTCCGCGACCCCGCCGGCCAGAACTTCGGAGGCCGGTCGCCCGAGGTGAAGCGGATCGACCTGATCCGAGGCGACCTCACCGGCCCCGCCCCCAGTCGGTCGGCGGACGAGAACCCCACGACCCGGGTCGAGCGCCGCTTCGCCGCCGCCGACTGGGTCCGGGAGGGCGAGTTCATCACCCTCACGACCACCCTGCGGAACGTCCAGGCCTCCGGCTACATCCGCCTGCGCGGAACCGGGACCGACGAGGCCGAGCCGGCGATGGACGTCCCGGGCGAGAACCCCTGGGACGACCTCTGGTTCTACGCCAACCCGGTGTTCATCAAGGTCCGGTGATGGCCCCAGACCGAGTGTCCGCCCCTGAGCTCGCTCCGGAGCCTGCTCCGGACAGCCTGGCCGCCTGCCGCCGGCTGGACCGGGTCGACCCCCTTTCGGCCCTGGCCCGGCGCTTCCGGCTGCCGGCCGGCGTCATCTACCTGGACGGAAACTCCCTGGGGCCCCTCGCGCGGGCATCGGAGGCGGCGGTCCGTCGCGCGACGGCGGCGGAGTGGGGCCAGTCCCTCGTGCGCGGCTGGAACACGAATGACTGGATCGGCCTGCCGGCCCGAACCGCCGCCCGCATCGCGTCCCTCATCGGGGCGGACGCCGAAGAGGTGGCCTGCGCCGACTCGGTCTCGGTCAATCTCTTCAAGCTGGCCGCCGGCGCCCTCGCCCTCAGGCCGGACCGGAAGGTCGTCCTGGCCGCGGAGGGCGACTTCCCGACGGACGGCTACATGCTGCAGGGACTGGCCCGCCTGAGGCCAGACATCCGCATACAGACTGTTCCACGTGAGCAGATCGTCCAGACACTCTCTCACGATGTCGCCCTGCTGGTCCTGAGCCATGCGGACTATCGCACCGGCGCCCTGGCGGACCTGCCCGGCCTGACCGCCCGGGCC
Organism: uncultured Alphaproteobacteria bacterium; assembly: GCA_903842425.1. GTDB lineage: Bacteria > Pseudomonadota > Alphaproteobacteria > Caulobacterales > Caulobacteraceae > Phenylobacterium. The sequence continues at coordinate 1,804 of CAIMLY010000411.1, forward strand.
TCTGCGGCGGATGTCCTGACCCTCTGGGACCTCAGCCACACGGCGGGCCTGGCGCCCATCGGCCTGGACGCCGCCGGCGCGGACATGGCCGTGGGCTGCGGCTACAAGTACCTGAATGGAGGCCCCGGGGCGCCGGCCTTCGC
>CAIMLY010000412.1 GCA_903842425.1 uncultured Alphaproteobacteria bacterium
GGCGTTTCCTTGGAGGTGGAGGCCGGACAGGCCCCGAAAGGCCGGCAACCTACAGGCCGGCCGCGGGCGGGACAACCTCGCAGGACCCACAGGGCATTGACCCGCGGGACCCCGGCGCGGGACAAGGGGCTCCCGCCAGAGCCCCGGAGGCCGACCGTGACCCCACCCATCCGCATCGCCGTCGCCGGCGCCCTCGGCCGCATGGGCGTGGCGGTGGCCGAAGCCGTGGAGGCGGCGCCCGACCTCGTCCTCGCCGGCCGGTTCGATCGCCCGGACGCCGTGGATCCCATCCTCATCGACCGGGCCTCGGCCCTGGAGGGCGCCGACGTGGTGGTGGATTTCTCCACTCCCGCAGCCTCCGTCGCCCTGGCGGGAGAGGCCGCCGCCCGGGGCGGACCCGCCCTGGTGATCGGCTCCACCGGCTTCTCGGCGGGCGAGATCGACGCCCTGTCCGAGGCGGCGCTGCGGATCCCAATCGTCCGGGCCGGCAACTTCTCGCTGGGCGTGAACATGCTGATGGGCCTGGTCGAGCTGGCCTCTGCAGCGCTCTCGCCCGCAGACTTCGACATCGAGATCTTCGAGGCCCACCACCGCCGAAAGGTCGATGCGCCCTCCGGCACCGCCCTGATGCTGGGCGCAGCGGCGGCGCGGGGGCGGGGCGTGGACCTGGAGCGGGTCTCCATCCGCGCCCGCGACGGGATCACGGGCGCCCGCCCGGAGGGCGCCATCGGCTTCTCCGTGGCCCGCGGCGGCGGCGTCATCGGCGAGCACGCCGTCCTGTTCGCCGGCGAGGACGAGATCCTGACCCTCAGCCACTCGGCCCGGGACCGGGGACTTTTCGCCCGGGGCGCCCTGGCCGCCGCCCGCTGGGTGGTCTCGCGCGAGCCCGGCGCCTACGACATGCGGGACGTCCTGGGCTTCCGCCGCTGAGCCGCCTTCAGGGGATCACGGCGGCGCCATCGATGTCCTCGACCAGGGCCATGGCGCGCTCCGCCCAGGCCCGGAACAGGGTCAGCCCCCTGGGATTGTCGAAGTCGAGGGAGCCGATCGCCACCACGGGCCAGCACCAGGCCAGCATGCCGCAGACCCGGAAGTCTTCCCGCGCCTGGTCAAGGGCGTAGCCGCCGACCCCTGCGCGGACCAGGCCGGCATGGTGCTGGGTGATCAGTCCGTCCTGCCAGGCCCGGCGGTCCTCCACCGTCACGCTTCCTGAGAGCATGTAGGCCAGGTCGAAGGCGCCGGGTCCCTTCATCACGATCTGCCAGTCGACCAGGGCGAAGGGATGGGCGGCGGCTCCGGCCTCGAACATCATGTTGTCGGCCCGGAAGTCCCCGTGCATGAGGGTCTGCGGCTGCTCGCAGGCCAGGTCCATGAGCGCCGCGATCCGGGTCGCCAGGGCCTCTCCGGCCCTGCGCATGTAGGGGCTCATGGCGTCGCCGGCGAAGTCCACCACCGCCGGCCAGCACTGCTGGTAGACGACCTCCAGGGCCTTCATCTCCGTCGAGTTCAGCGCCAGGAGCCAGTCCATCCCGGGAAGTTCCGGCGACCGCCACCAGGCGCCGTGCAGGCCGGCGATGGTGTCGACCGCCAGGCGGACCTGGCCTTCGGACAGGCCCAAGACCTGGTCGCCGACCGTCGCCGGGCTCATGTCCTCGAGCAGGAGCACGAAGTCCATGGTCGCCGGGTCGTAGTCGACGCCGTAGGCGCGGGGCGTCCGCACCGGTGTCCGGCCGGCCAGCTGGGCGTAGAAGCCGGTCTCCTTCTGGTAGAAGCGGAAGATCTCTCCCACCTGGCGGGATGAGGGGTCCACCGGCGAGACCTTGGCGATCAGCGAGGCGGGCGCCCCGCCGGACGGGCCCTCGTAGACCGGCCGCAGGCGCTGCATCGCGCTGACGAAGCCCACGCCCTCGCCCACGGGCTCGGTCATGATGGCGCTCACCCGGGCGCTCGCGGGCAGGACTCCAGAGGCCTGCAGCCGCCCCGTCAGCCACGCGGGCGTGATGGCGTCGATGGCGCGCGGAAAGTCCCGGTCCGGCATGGGCGTCCTCCCTTCAGCCATCGCTGCAATCGTCCTGGGACTGAGGCTCAGTCCGCCCCGTCCGCCTGTCAAGCCGCACAGCCCCAACCGCCCGTTGTGGCCTTGGCGCCCAGGTCGTGCCCTTGCGACGCCAGGGTGACGCCCCGTGGCAAGGACGTCGCCGCAGGTCAGGCCGGACGGCGGACATCGTCCAGCAGGTGGGCCCGTTCGTTCAGGCTGACCACGGCCCGCTGGCCGCTGCGGGCGGCCAGGAAGCGGTTGATGCTGGTGTAGTCGGCCTCGAAGAAGACCCGGGGTTCGATGCCCAGGACATGGGCCGCCCACACATTGATCACGCCGCCGTGGCAGAAGACCGCCACCTTGCCGCCGGGATGGGCGGCGATGATCTCCTCCATGCCGTCGACCACCATCTTCTGGAACTCGGCCATGTCGACCCCGTGGCCGCCGGTGGCCATGGCCTGCCAGGCGGCGAAGTTCTCCTTCTTGAGCTCCTCGGTGGGGATGTAGACCCCGGAGTTGCGGTCGAACTCGACAATGCCCGGGTGCTGCTGGACCTCATGCCCCACCAGTCCGGCGAAGGCCTCGGCGGTCTGGACCGCGCGGAGCATGGTGGAGGACCAGGTGGCGTCGATGGGCTCCAGGGCCAGCCAGGCGGCGGCCCGGCGGGCCTGTTCCAGCCCGACCTCGTTGAGGTGGGGATCGGCGGTGGTCTCCATCCGGGCGGGGCGTCCGTGGCGGACCAGGATCAGCTCCATGGGGTCTCTCCGTGCAGGGGGGGTGTGGGCCTAGCGCCCGCCGGTGGATCCAAAGCCGCCGGCGCCGCGGGCGGTGGCGTCGAGGTCGCCGACCTCCCGCCAGGCCGCCTGGACGACAGGGGCGATGACCAGCTGGGCGACCCGGTCGCCCCGGCGGATGACGAAGTCCTCCTCGCCCAGGTTGACCAGCAAGACCTTCAGCTCGCCGCGATAGTCCTGGTCGATGGTGCCTGGCGCATTGGCGACGGTGACGCCGGACTTGAGCGCCAGTCCCGACCGGGGCCGCACCTGGGCCTCGAAGCCGTCGGGCAGGGCGAAGGCGAGGCCGGTCGGCACGGCGGTCCGGGCGCCGGGGCGCAGCACCAGGGGGGCCTCCTCAGGGACCGCGGCGCGCAGGTCCATCCCGGCGGCTCCCGCCGTCTCGTAGGCGGGCAGGGGCAGGTCCGGATTGTGCGCCAGGCGCACGACGTCGACGACGGGCCTCATGCGGCGCCTCCGTCGAGGGCCGCCGCGATCCGCGCCGCCAGCCGGCGGGCCACCTCGGTCTTGGGGGCCTCCTCCCAGCGCTCGACCCCCTCGCGGGAAACGATGGAGACGGTGTTGTCGGCGCCGCCCATGACCCCCGGGAGGGAGACGTCATTGGCGACGATCCAGTCGCAGCCCTTCCGCTCGAGCTTGGCGCGGGCGTGGGCCTCGACGGTCTCGGTCTCGGCGGCGAAGCCCACCACCAGCCGCGGCCGTCCTGCGGCCCGGGACAGGGTGGCGAGGATGTCGGGATTCTCCACCAGGCGAATCTCCGGGGGCGGCGCTCCGGGCGTCTTCTTCGTCTTGCCGGTCGCGACCTCAGCCGGTCGCCAGTCGGCCACGGCGGCGACGCAGACCGCAACGTCGACGGGCAGGGCGGCCTCGCAGGCGGCCAGCATCTCGCGGGCGGTCTCCACGTCCACCCGCCGCACGCCCGCCGGCGTGGGCTCTGCAACCGGGCCGGCGACCAGGGTCACCTCGGCGCCCAGCCCGGCCAGGGCGGCGGCGATGGCGAACCCCTGCTTTCCGCTGGACCGGTTCGTCAGCACACGGACGGGATCCACCGGCTCCGCGGTTGGCCCGGCGGTCACCAGGGCCCGGCGGCCGGCCAGGGGACGCGCTGCGTCTCCGGCCAGGGCGGTGAGGATGGCGGCGCAGATCGCGGCGGGCTCGGCCATGCGTCCGGGCCCGGTCTCGCCGCAGGCCATGTCCCCGACCTCCGGGCCGATGAAGCGGACGCCGTCCGATTGCAGGGTCTTCACGTTCCTCTGGGTCGCCGGGTGGGTCCACATGCGCACGTTCATGGCCGGGACCATCATCACCGGGGTGTCGGTGGCGAGGAGCAGGGTCGTCGCCAGGTCATTGGCCAGGCCCGCGGCGGCCCGCGCCATCAGGTCCGCCGTGGCCGGCGCCA
>CAIMLY010000413.1 GCA_903842425.1 uncultured Alphaproteobacteria bacterium
AGCCGGCGTTCGGCTCCGAATAGCCCTGGCACCACAGCATCTCGCCGCGCAGGGTCGGGCCGATGAACTGGCGCTTCTGGTCCTCCGACCCCACCTCGAGCAGGGTCGGGACCAGCATGGAGATGCCCTGGCCTCCCAGGCCCGGGGACAGCTGGGCGCGGGCGAACTCCTCGGCGATGATCCGCGACTTCAGGATGTCCGGCTCGCCGCCGTATCCCCCATATTCCTTCGGAATGGTCCGGGCGGCGTAGCCGTTCCCGATCAGCAGCTTCTGCCAGGTCAGGCCGTTGCCGCCATGCCCCGGGGCCTGGCTGCGGTGGGCCTCGAGGAAGCCGCGTACTTCGGCGCGAAAGGCCTCGTACTCGGCGCTGTAGGACAGGTCCATGGATCTCCTCCCGTCGCGGTCCGGCCTTGGGCGTCAAACCTTGAGCATCTGGCCCGCCGGGTCCAGTCTCCCAACAGGACGGACGACTGGCAAGCCGCCGTCCCGGAGCGATTAGGAGAGGCCCGCCTCATGGACAAGCCATCCGCGACGGAAGCCCCGCCGGAACCCATCCTCGACCCGGAGCGCCGGATCGTCGACCCGCACCACCATCTCTGGCCGGCGGGGGCGGGACCGGCCTACCTTCTGGACGAGCTGAGGGCTGACACGGGCGACGGCCACCGCGTCGAGGCCACGGTCTTCGTCGAATGCATGACCGGCTATCTCACCGAGGGTCCCGAGGCCCTGCGGCGGTCAGGCGAAAGCGCCTATGTCGCCCGGGTCGCCCGGGAGTCCCGCGACGGGAAGGGCGCCCGCATCGCCGGCATCGTCGGCTCGGCGGACCTGCTCGCTCCAGACGACCTCGACGCCCTGCTGGACGCCCATGTCGAGGCGGGCGAGGGCCTGTTCCGGGGCATCCGCCACGCGGCGGCCTGGGACGCCTCGGACGCCATCCGCCCCTCGCACCACCATCCGCCGCCGCATCTCTACCTGGACGCGACCTTCCGGCGGGGCTTTGCGAAGCTGGCGACCCGGGGCCTGACCTTTGACGCCTGGCTCTTCCATCCCCAGATCCCCGAGCTCACGGACCTGGCCCGGGCCTTCCCCGAGGCGAGCATCATCCTGGATCACCTGGGCGGGCCCCTGGGCATCGGGCCCTATGCCGGCAAGCGGGACGAATACTTCCCGAAGTGGCGGTCGGACATGGCCGGGCTGGCGACCTGCCCGAACGTGACGGTGAAGCTGGGCGGCATGGCCATGCCCATCAACGGCTGGGACTGGCACAAGACCGGCGCCCCGGACTCCATCGCCTTCGCCGCCGCCCAGGGCGACTGGTATCGCGCCGCCATCGACCTGTTCGGCCCGGACCGATGCATGTTCGAGAGCAACTTTCCCGTGGACCGGGCGAGCCTGTCCTACCGGACCCTCTGGAACGGCCTGAAGCGCATCGCGGCCTCCTATTCGGAGGCCGAGAAGGACCAGATGTTCTCCGGGACCGCCGCGCGGGTCTATGGCATCGACCTGTAGGCGCCGCCGCTGACCCCCTCACCCGGCTTTGCCGGGAGCTCCCCCTTGGGGGAGCAATGGGCGCTCCCGATCAGGAAGACGGGGTGAGGTTCACACGTCGGCCGACAGCACCCCGGCCGCCGCGAGGGCTGCGGTGCGGGCCGTGTCCAGGTCCAGCCATTCGGACAGGACCTCGGCGTTGTGCTCGCCCCGGTGGGGGGCGACGCCGCGCACGCCGCTCCTGGCCGCCGAGAAGCGGTAGGGGGACTGGGGAATGGGACGGGTCCCGCCCTCGCGGTCGTCGAGGTCGACGATGGAGCCCCGGTGGGCCAGGGTCGGCTGGTCGCGCAGGCGGGCGCCGTCACGCACCTCGCCCCAGGCCAGGTTCATGGCCGCCATGGCCGCGGTGACCTTGTCCCAGTCGTCCAGGCCCATCATGAGGTCGCCGACCGCCGCCCGGCGCAGGGCGATCTTGCGGTCGAGGTCGGCCACGCCCTCGCCGGGATCCCTGAGGCCGAGCTTGGCCGTCAACTGGCGGAAGAGATGACGGAAGTCCGCCGAGACGAGGATCGGCCCGGCGCCTGTCTCCCAGATGTCCGGGGGCAGGTCCATGGTGTCCTCGGAGTCCTCGGCCTCGTAGTGGAACTGGTCGTCGGTGACGAGGGTGGCGTCCACCATGGCGATGTCGATGTGCTGGCCCAGGCCCGTGCGCTGCCGCAGGATCACCGCCGACAGCAGGCCGATCAGGCCGTGCAGGGAGGCGTTGGTGTCGGCCACCGACAGGGGCAGGTCGGTCCGGCGGACGCCGTTTCGTCGGGCCTGGCGGGCGATCAGCCCCATCTCGGCGTGGACGATGGGGGCGTAGGCCGGGCGGCGCGACTCCGGCCCGCCGGCGCCGAACCCGGAGATGGACAGCATGATCAGCCCGGGATTGGCCTTTGACAGGACGTCGTAGCCCAGCCCCAGCCGGCCCATGACGTCGGGCCTGTAGTTCTCGATGAGGATGTCGGCGCCGCGCACCAGGTCCAGCACCAGCTCACGGGCGCCGGGGGCGCGAAGGTCGATGGAGATGTTGCGCTTGCCGGCGTTCTGCTGGTGGTAGAAGCCCGGCACGCCGCCCTTCACCCGGCCCCAGAAGCGGGTCACGTCGCCTTCGGGGGGCTCGACCTTGACCACGTCGGCGCCAAGGTCTGCAAGCAGCCGTCCGGCGAAGGGCCCGGCCAGCACCCGGGAGAAGTCCAGCACCTTGAGCCCGGACAGCGGATAGTCGGCAGGCGCCTCGGCCATGTGCAGTCTCCCATGCTTTGAGTGAGCGGTATGCTAGTGGCGGGCTGGACGGGGGACAAGGGCGGGGGCGGCGGTTGACGCCCGGCGGGCGGCCTGACCCTATGCCCCGGGGGTCTTTTTCCCGGGGGAGGACAGGATGGTTTCAACGGCGGCGCCGACGGCTGAGAGGCGGCTCGACCGCTCGACCCGGTTCTTCTACGGCCTCGGGTCCGTAGCCTTCGGGGTCAAGGACAACGGCTTCAGCTTCATGCTGATGCTGTTCTACAATCAGGTGCTCGGCGTGCCCGCCAGCCTGGTGGCCCTGGCCCTGCTCACCGCCCTCGTCTTCGACGCTGTCATCGACCCGATGATCGGGCACCTGTCGGACAACTTCCGGTCGGCCTGGGGCCGCAGGCACCCCTTCATGTACGCCGCCGCCCTGCCCGTGGCGGTGTCCTACGCGGCCCTCTGGAACCCGCCGGACCTGTCAGCCCAGGGCCTCTTCCTCTACCTCACCGTCCTCGCGGTGGTGATCCGCGCCTTCATCGCCTTCTACGAGGTGCCCTCCTCGGCCCTGGCGGCGGAATTCACATCCGGCTACGACGACCGATCGGTCCTGCTCAGCTACCGCTTCTTCTTCGCCTGGATCGGCGGCCTCTCGATCCAGGCCCTGGCCTTCGGCGTGCTCCTGAAGCCGGACGCGACCCACGCCGTCGGCCAACTCAACCCCGAGGGCTACGCCCGGTACGGGCTGATCGCCTCCATCGTCATGCTGGTGGCGATCGTGGTGTCCGCAGCGGGCACCCACCGGCACATCCCCAGCCTGCGCGCGCCGCCCGAGAAGCGCCGGAAGACCCTCCGCCAGACCCTCGCCGAGGTGCGCGAGACGCTCAACAACCGCTCCTTCCTCTTCCTGCTGGCGTCGAGCATCGCCACCGCCCTGGCCGGCGGCCTGGTGGCGTCGATGAACGGTTATTTCAACACCTTCTTCTGGGGCTTCAGCGCCGCCCAGATCTCGGTGATCACCCTGGGGGTCTTCGTCTCCGCCTTCGTCGCCCTGCCCACGGCGCCCCTGTTGTCCCGCCGGTTCGGCAAGAAGCACACCGCCATGCTGCTGGCGCTCCTGTCCCTGCTGATCGGGATCGGTCCGGTCCTGCTGCGTCTCGCCGGCCTGTTCCCGGCCAACGGGACCCCGCAACTCTTCGGCATCCTCTTCACGACATCCATCGTCGGCGTGACCTGCGGGATCATCGCCTCGACCATGGGCTCGTCCATGATCGCAGACGTCGTCGAGGAGGCAGAGCTCAAGACCGGCCGCCGGTCCGAGGGCCTGTTCTTCGCCGCCTCGGCCTTCGTGGGAAAGTCCGTGTCAGGCTTCGGCATCCTGGCCGCCGCCCTGCTGATCGACGCCATCGGCCTGCAGCCGGGCGTGGCGCCGGCGGACATGCCCGCCGACGTGATCCACCGCATGGGCGCAGTCTACGCCCCGGTGATCGTCATCCTCTACCTGACGGGTTTCGCCCTGCTCTCGGGCTACCGGATCAGCCGGGAATCCCACGCCGCCACCCTGCGCGCCCTGGCGGCGGACGCCGAGGAGGCGGCCCATCCCTTCCCGGTGAAGGAAGATGGCCGCTAACGCTGCGTCACCCCCTCAAAAACGGTTGGCGAACGGGCCCCGGCTGCCATACTGATTACTCAGAATTCAGCCGCAGGCGTGGGCGGCGGACACGATCACAGGCCCGAGAAGGACAGGACAGAGAGCATGAACACGATCACCCCGGCCAAGGCCGCCTTCGGCTTCGATCCCAAGGACGACCTGAACGACCTGCGGATGAGCGAGAAGGCGACGCCGCTCTACGAGCACGTCAAGCGCTTCGTCCAGGAGACCGTCGCGCCGATGTCGGAGAAGTTCCACAAGCTCGGCGAAGGCCGCGCGGACCGCTGGAGCTACGCCCCCGGCCAGCTGGAGCTGCTCGAGGAAGCCAAGGACCAGGCCAAGAAGGAAGGCCTCTGGAACTTCTTCCTGCCCGACGCCGAGACCGGCGAGGGCCTCTCCAACCTCGACTACGCCTACATCGCCGTGGAGCTGGGCAAGGTCCCGCTCGCCTCGGAGGTGATGAACTGCTCGGCGCCGGACACCGGCAACATGGAAGTGCTGGAGCGTGTCGGCACGCCGGAGCAGAAGGAACGCTGGCTGAAGCCCCTGCTGAACGGCGAGATCCGCTCGGCCTTCGCCATGACCGAGCCGGACCGGGCCTCTTCCGACGCCAAGAACGTCGGCATGAGCGCGGTGCTCGAGAACGGCGAGTGGGTCATCAACGGCGAGAAGTACTACATCTCCGGCGCCGGCGACCCGCGCTGCAAGATCATGATCTTCATGGGCAAGACGAAT